>JAYELY010000145.1:0-3257 GCA_034717795.1 Caldifarciminota bacterium | reverse complement strand
TGACTGAGAATGCCCAGATCTGGCTCGGCGATGGTTGGAGGGTCCAGGTTCTTTTCTCCAGAGGCGGGCTATCTACCTCGATACTTGTATCTCTGGATTCGGGCACGTTCCTGTTGCTTGACTGCGGGGACGGCTGCCTGCGCGATCTCGTATCCCAGGGCATGGATCTTCACCGTCTGGATGCTATCTTGCTAACACACGGCCACTTCGATCACGTCGGCGGACTTCACTCGTTGCTTGGCTACATGCGGATGATCGGGCGTAACACACCCTTTATCATACTTACCCCGCATAAAGCGAGAGAAGATAAGCTTATTATTGACGCGTTTACGACCATCCATCCGGACTCTGTTCCTTTTGACATCCCACGCAGAGAGGTTAAAGGGGGTGAAGAGATCAAGCTGGGCGATATCAAGGTTACCCCTTTTGATGCAATCCATTGCGGAAGCACCAAACAGGGTGGGATAGGTGGACCACTGCCTGCTGTAGGATACTTGCTTCAATATCATGGAGAACGAGTTGTCTACACCGGTGACTGCGGGTTGGATTCAAAGCTGGAGCCTTACGTTTCCGGAGCCGACCTTTTGATAATCGAGGCTACATTGAATGAGCCGGGAGGCGGGATGGAAGAAAGGGTTCATCTTTCCCTTGAAAGCGCTCAAAGATTTGCTGCGTCGGCAAAGAAGGCGTTCATCATTCACAGGCCAGGTGGCCTGCCGCCAGTTGAAGTCGGTGGTCAGTAACTCAAAGGCTTACTCGCTTGACTGAGGAGTTAATGCGATTAAACTTCCCGTGGAGGAATTGATGCTTGGAAAGGTTTTTTCCTATGCTTGGCGATGGATTGTGCGTCCAGGCAAAGCTGCGGAGGATCAACTTTACGAGGAGCGCAGCGTCTGGATCGGCTTCTGGACGGTTGCGATCTTCGGGCTGCTTTATTCCATTACTGCGATCCTTCTGTGGCTCGCTGGTTTCAAACCCGCATTTGAAACGATCCTGCCTATCCATCGCGATTCATACTACCTCTGGCAGACGTTTTTTACCATACCCTGGGCTGTCCTCACGTGGTTTTTTGCAGGGGCGGTGATCCACCTTTGGAACCACATCTTTTCAAGAGAGCGCAGGTTGACCGATATTCTTGGTCCACTTGGATTTGCGTTAAGCGTGCCGTGGTTCTTCTTTACCTGGATACCTGAGACTTTTGTTGCGCCTGTGCTTGGCCCGTGGGGATTCCCGCCATGGCCTTTCTGGGCGGAGATGATCCGTTTGGCGATAGCGGTGTTGTGGGTGGCGGCGTTGATCTATATCGCCGCGCGCAAGGTCTATGGGGCTAACTGGCTGCGTGCCGCAGGCTCGGCGATACTGGGATTGGCGGTGTTTACGGTTATGTTCCTGATCTTCTTGAGGTGAAAGGCGATCCGCAGGGAACCTTTTAGTCTTTGAGCCGGCCTTTGGTAACAGCTGAATGTTGGTATCCAGCCCGGCCTTTTTGTGAGGCGAACAGGGAGTTGATCATGCAATACGAATCCCTGGCCTTCATCTCTACATGACGCCTCTCCTGCGGGTCTGAAACGACCGCAACGATCAAACCAATCCTTGTGGGTACAGCGGATGATTCCCGCAACGGATAGATAATACCTCTAGTTGGGCTGTTCCTTGAGTATGATTTGCTTGTCGACCTTCCTGAATTCGGTTACCACGTACTCGAACGCTTCGATCGATTCGTCATAAGCTTTTTTATTCTGAGCCGACAGGGATATTATGGCAACGTTTTCCCCGATATCGATGTAGGCGATGCGTTCGTAGAGACCGTAGCGGCTCTCCGCAGGTTCGAATTCCCGCACCACGGCGGTCAAGGTGTCGGCGGTGGTCAAGTTTTTGCTTTTGTTGACGACTATCCCCTGAAACTCCTCCATCAGGTTGGCTATATCCTGCTCTATCCACTCTTGAAGCGTTGATCCATTCAATGGCAACGCGTTGGCATGGATGATTACCTGGGTATGATTGAGGTCTGTTCCTGCAGGATATATCACCACCCTTGCACCTATGGATGGAGCCCGCTCGGAGTCAAATATCCAATTTTCAGGTGCGCCCATAACGAAGGCGAATCCAGGGCCGAAGATTACTCCGCCTGCGCCTTCGCGTGGATCTTTCTCTGTTTGTGCGGCTAATGCCGCCGCTAACCCTCCTGCCATCAAGATGGTCAGGAATCGTTTCATGCCCCATAATATCCGTTCCCCAGAACAAGTCAAGGGCTTGACAACCCCCCAGAGTATCTCTATCCTTTAAGGATGGATCAAGGAGCAACTGGAGGATAATTGGATGACTCGCAATTTGCGTCCCGTCTCGCTGCCTCGCGCCGCCGCAGGGGGTAATCTGATAATCCGTTTAGCCATTTTGATGATTATTCCTCTCTTCCTTGCTGGCCGGCGCTTCAATCCCTTAAGGCAGCATCTTCCCCGCGAGCAGGCCGCGTATCTTGCCGGGCGAGTGGTCGCGCTTGCGGATACTTCAGGCGAGTTCCTGGGCAGCGGGTTTTTCGTCAGCTTTGGAAGGAATGAGAAGGTCTATCTTGTGACCAACTTCCACGTGGTAGGTAAACGTACGCGCCTAATGGGTTTCAAGAACGGGCAGGCCTTTGAGGCCAGGGTGCTTTCCCGGGACCGGGATTATGACGTCGCCGTTCTGGGAGCGGATGTCGCGGAACTCTCCTTGCCACCTCAAACCGTTGCGCTGAAAGACTTTGTAGTCGCCCTTGGGATTTTGTGGCCGGGCATGCTTACCGTCTCCGCGGCTTACCCTCTGGGGATAGATTGGCCTCCGGCTTCCTCTCCGGCGGTATCCTTCAGCCGCATCGCTCAGCTTGACGGCGCCGACTTCCTCATCCGAGTCGAAGGCCTGCTCGATCTGGGTTCAAGCGGTGCACCGGTATTCACCTGGATCGAGGAGGACAGGGGACGCAGGCTGCATCTCGTGGGCATGGCCCGCAGCTTTCAGGTGGCACGGTGTCTCTCTGATGTTTCTGGCGATACCCTGGTACTTCATTCCCGTCTGTACGAGATCGTTCCGGCCAGCGCAATCAAAGAGGTGCTATTGGTCACCGATTCCCTGTTGAACCTTAGGGTAGATTCTTTGAAAGAAGTGGATTAAGGTTTAGAGAGATATACTGCGACCCTCTAGGACTGGACACGGTGGATGTGTAGAGGTAGAATCAAGAATCTAGCCAGGAGGCAAGATGAAACGCAGGAACTGGAGTATAG
>JAYELY010000144.1:0-3281 GCA_034717795.1 Caldifarciminota bacterium | reverse complement strand
TCACTTCTTCCATCTTGAGCATCAATCGCTCTCGTTGCTTGATCATAGCTTCTTTCTCAGGTAAAGTCATACTTCTATCCTCCTTATTCTTAACTATACCTGAGACGCAATCCACTGCAACCTACATATTAGGCAATGTCGCTGTTTTAGGAGGCTTAGTGGCAAGCGTTCGTGGAAGTGCCTTTGTCGCCATCAACCGGTGGCTTTCGGAGCGGCTGAAGAGAGAAGGTTATAGAAGTTTTCTCTCCGAGATGCGGACTCCGGTGGCGCGGGTGCTTTCCGAGGGTGATGTATGGTCCTGGTATCCCGTGGAGTATCTAACAGAGATTTACGAGGGCATCGCGGCTCATCTGGGGAACGGCAACGGCAAGGTTCTGGAGAATTTAGGCGGCGCCATCGCGGACGTCGAGCTTGGAGGTGCTCCCAAGACCCGTCTGGCGCTTCTGCCCATGCCCCGGGTGGTGGCCCGCATCCCACATCTATGGTCAAGATACAAGGACTGCGGCGAGTTCAAGGTGCTTTCCGTGGACGAGAGGCTCAAGCAGGCGGTGTTGGTGATCTCAGGCTACGATGGAGGCCCCCTGCACTGCTTCGTTACACGAACGTGGCTCGAACGCGTGTGCGGACTTCTCAGCAGCTCGAAGGTCAAGGTAAGGGAGCGCTCCTGCCGCTGGAGCCAAGGCGGCGACGCATGCCACTGGGAAGTAACCTGGGAATAAAATGCACCCCTGAGAATATAGGCCCCTTTTGTCCCAAAAGATACCTGTGCCCCGGAGGGGTAAAGATCGCAAATTAAGCTAAAGTCGCCCCCTACGACTTGACTATCACTCCGGTAATCGTAGGATTCCCGCATGAGCGATCCTCTTGCATGTTTTTGCGGGGACTACTGCGGCAAGTGCCCCAACTATCCTCGCAAGTGTGCCGGATGTGTCCCTGAGCTGCACCCCGACTGCCACTTCATCCGCTGCTGTCAGGATAAAGGGATCGAGCACTGCGGGTTCTGCGAGAATCTGCCTTGCCAAAAGCTTGCCGGGTTCTGCCCCGACGACCGCCCGAGCTGTCCGCCCGGCTACCACATCGAGAACTTACGAGAACGAAAACGCATCGGCACCGAAGCTTGGTTCGAAAAACAGCGCGCGAAGTGGGGCTGAGATTAAAACCCCCCGGCTATGAAACTCTCCAGCCCGTTTTGATATTCTGCACAGGCTGGAGCACCCGACCGGGGCACGCTGAGCCTGTGCTACATGCTCATAGTTAACGTCATCGCGAGGGGTACTGCGACGCGGCGATCTATTCCAAAAGGGAATGTTCCTTATGGTTCTTTAGGGTTGCCTTTAATCCTTTTTGAGGTTCGAATACGATGCACTTTATTCAACGGATTCAGTCCTTCGCTTAGGGAGGAACCCCAGCATCTTTTCACGCTTCGCTCGTATACCCTTTGGGGTTGGCTCTACAAGATCCATTTCAACAAGTGCGTTTACGTCTCTTGTGACCGTTTTGGCAGTCTTTCCCGCATAAGCTTCGGCTAAGCGGGGACTGATATGTCGAATCTCTGACACAGGCACGGGTTCTTCCTTGTAAGAGAGGTCCAGCGCCAGATGACGACGTCGCCTCGCCACTTCGCTAGGTTTGTCTTTGAATGCTCCATGGATGTAATCTCTCCAGGATACGTCCAAAACCTGAATCTGAATAACCTGCATCTGTTCGGTTAAACCATCTAAGAACCCGCGGACCGCATACTTAATAAAAGGCAGAACTTCACCGCCGGATTGAGAAGCTCGATCCAATTGTCTGTAGTACTCATTACGGGTAAGATTATAGTGATTGCTAAGCAGATGCGCCGCAATTGTAGGGACACCAGAGGCAAGCAGAATCTGAAACTCCATCAGTCTGGCTGTGCGCCCATTTCCGTCGCCAAAGGGATGTATCCATGCCAAATAAAGGTGAGCAAGTACCGCCCTGATCAGTCCCAATACTATCTCGTCGCCTTTGGGAGCACGAAATCTTTCCTCGTTAAGGAAATCGCACAGACGTTTTAAAAGATATTCGCAATCTCCAGGAGGTGCTCCTTGATACCGAGCAACCACCACTGGGTAGTCTCGTATTTCTCCAGGTATGACTTCTTCTGGCAGCTCAAGGTCTTTAAGGACGAGACGGTTGAACTCCTTGATTTTGTCAACACAGAGATCGTCTACATCATCTTTTTCTAACAATTCGTTGCCGATTCGGTTACACGCATCGATAATGTTTTGTATTTCTTGAGCGAGATACTTCTTCGATGGGGGAAGTGTTAACTTCCCCTCAACTAGTTTTAGAGCTTCTTCTTCAGAAAGGGTATTTCCCTCAATTGCTGTAGTAGCCAATGCCCCCTTAGCTAAATAAATCTTGTGAAGTCTACCAGCTGTTGCTGGCTGTAAAGGCAAACCGGCCAAATACTCACATTTGGCTTGTGCCTCACCAAGTGCCAGCCAAAGCTTATGATCAGCCTGATTCAAATCCAGGCTGAATTTTATCCAAGGATGCGTCTCTTCGTATGTCCTCATAAATGTCTCCTTAAATGTCCAAATTAACTTACCATTTTGGGTGACTTAAAGAAAAAATTCTGTTGAAAATGTCTCAATTCATGTCCACACCCATGTCCAAAGTATAGTCAAAGAAAAAGGGATGTCAAGGGGGGAATTCTTATCAAGCTGGCTCATTTTACTTGACAACTTCCCTCAAATCCATTAGTATCTACCAACAATCTGGAGTGACGGCGGAAGTCAGGGAAGGCCGTGAGAATCGGCCGCGGTCCCGCCACTGTGATCGGGGACTGTTTTCCCCGCGGATTTGCGAGTAGCAAAGACGCGTTCGACTCGCGTAAGCGAGTCTTAAGCCACTACCTGCGAAGCAGGTGGGAAGGCTGGGAAAACAGAATGATCCGTAAGCCAGGAGACCTATCCGTCGTGCTGCCTTACCGTGTCTGCTCCGGGGCAGGGCAGGTGCGGGTATCTACTACGCCCACAACCTGGAGATTTACGTGATAAAGCTCGTGCTTATATCCCTGCTTTTCTCGCAGGCGGAAGACCTGACCGTCTACGAGATGCCCGAGGTTGTGATTACCGCAACAAGACTCTCGCTTCCGGCTGAGAAATCACCCTGGCCGGTCGAGGTTCTGGAATCTGAAGAGGTCACCGACCTGGCCGATGTCCTGGGGCAAAGTATTGCATCTGACGTGCGTTCATACGGTTATGAAGGACACATGGCTTTCTCGTTCCTGGGAGGGGTTGCCGCGTCCCGCG
>JAYELY010000143.1:0-3291 GCA_034717795.1 Caldifarciminota bacterium | reverse complement strand
CTCGCTCAATGCGGTGGAATCCTGGTAGCGCTCCCCGTAGGTTTGAAGAACGGTAAAGAAATCGTCATCCCCCACTATGCGCCGCAGCATGTGCAGAACCGACGCGGGCTTCTCGTAGGTCAACGGTGAGTAAATCCGCTCCCATGGAGGATCAAGTATGGGATAGCGCCTTGATTGGAAGTCGCCGAGATACACGCCCGCAATCTCCTGCTCATAGTACTCCTGATATGCGGCGGGACCGTCGCGGTGCTCAATCCACAGCGCCTCGCAGTAGGTGGCAAAACCCTCGTTAAGCCACATGTGCTTGAGCTTTCTGCAGGTTGTGGCATTGCCCCACCAGGAGTGAGAAAGCTCGTGGGCAACGATAACGTCCCAGTCGCCCCAGTCGATGCCGGTGTTGATATGTGTGCAGGTCTGGTTCTCCATGGCACCACGCACCGGGAAATGAACGTGGGAGTACTTCTCGTCAAGGAAGGGATAGGGGTAGAATAATTCGGAGAAGTATTCCACTATCTCCTTCGCCCGCATGAGCTTATGGGTAACCTGGGCGGAATCCTTACGAAGCACCCAGTGGTAGATAGGCAGCGGTGTGCCGTCTATCGAGGCGGTATCTGTGGTAAGCGCGTAGTTTTTCGATGCGGCGAACGCGATGAGGTAGGTGGCGATGGGATGATGTTCCTGCCAATGGAAGGTCCAGCTTGAACCTGAACGATCAGCCGAGGCAAGCGTTCCGTTTGAAATCACCTCGTAGCCTTCTGGAACGGTTACCGACATCTCCATCGTCGCTTTATCAGCAGGGTTATCCTGGCAGGGGAACCAGTATTTGGCAGCCCAGGGCGCGTTGCAGGTATAGGTTACCGCGTCATCGTCACTGGAAGGATCGATGTACATCCCCCTGCCGAATCCGCCTGATGCACGCGTTGGTTTACCGTGATAGGAAACAGCCAGGGTGATCACTTCTCCCGCAGGGGCGGTTCTGCCGAGTGCTACGATAAGAAAGGAATCGACACGTTGAAAGACACGGGCATTAGCTCCCTCGTTGATCCCGGATATCTCCATTCCGACGAAATGAAGCGCGACAGAATCCGCCGGCTCAAGCATCTTAAGGGTTATCTGTGCGGCGGCGGACAAGGTCTCTGCTGGTATGTCCACGTCAAGGGCGAGGTTGTAGTGCAGCACGTCGCAGGCAAGGCTCGTATCTTCAATAACCAGATTGTCAAAATCCATAACCGGATGACGCTCCAACCCGCTTCGCTCCTCGGGCCAGAATGTAGCCAGAAGAGAAAGCAGAATCGACAGTGATTTCATAGCTATCTCACTTTAACGACCTTGACGTTCGCCGATTCCCCGTTTGCTTGTTCAAGACGCACGAAGTAAACGCCGGAAGCCAAATCACTGAGAGGATAAACGCGGTAAAACTCGGTGGATCTACCCTCATAAAACTCTTTGACTTGTCTGCCCGCAGCATCGTAAAGTATCAGACGCAGCGGCGTGGCATCAGGCCGAGTGAAACGTACGTGCAGGAAATCGGTGAATACGCCGTCTGCTTCAAGCGTCAGCGCAGTTGACTTGACATCGTGCTGAGCTACACCTGTAGGGACATAAGGAACAGAGTCTATGTCGTCGTGCTGAGTTATCTCGCATAGAACCTTGTCGTATGGATCGAGCCGGAACGAGTCCGGTTCGCCTTGAACCTGGACGGTAAAGCGCTGGTAGCCGATGCTGTCAATAAAGGGGAAGAGCGTGGTATCGTTTCCGGAGTAAATCGCCACCTCAAGCGGCATGCGGAACGGGAAGTAGTGCCTGGACTGATCCTGGGTCTGGGCGATCGCAAACTCGACGGTATACGGAGCCGATAGCGCCTTCCCGAGACTCCAGCCTATCTCGTAATGAGGGTGCCCGGGGCCGTATATCCACTGATCAAAGAACCAGTCAAGGTCCTGGGCCGCAGCCTCCTCCATCGCTTCCTGAAAGTCATCGGTGATAACAGCCTCGTTGGCGTTGTGCCACGCGTAGGTGTTAAGCCCGGCAAAGAATATAGAATCCCCCAGAACCTGGCGCATCATGTGCATAACGCTTCCGCCCTTCTTGTAGGTTGTGGTACCAAAGAGATCGCCCCACGGCGGATCGTATATGGGATGGCGCTGACCGTACTCAAGATAGAGATCCATTATCCAACGAGCGTAGGCGTCGTATCCTTCCTGGCCATATTTTCCCTCCCACCACAGCACCTCGCAGTAGGTGGCAAAGCCCTCGTTGAGCCAGAGGTCGGCCCAGGTTCCGCAGGTTAGCCAGTCGCCCCACCAGTGATGGGAAAGCTCATGCGCAATTACCCAGCTCCAGTTATCTCCCCACCCCGCGTAGGTGTTAAAGAAGGTGCAGGTGGTGTTCTCCATCGCCCCGCCGATAGGCGCATGAACCTGATCGTACTTCTCGTCGGCAAATGGGTAGGGCGGGAAGATATCAGAAAAATATTCCACTATTCCGGGTGTGCAATCGAACTTATCCCTTACATCGTTGACCGCAAGAACCCAGGTTCTCATGGGAACTTCGATCGCATCCACAGTGGCGAATGTATCCTTTGTGACGTAGTACTTGCTTGCGGCAAAGGCTATAAGGTAGGTGGGCTGAGGATAGTGCTCCTGCCAGGTGTATGTCCACCAATTGCCGTTCTTTTCCAAGGATTCAAGGGTGCCGTTGGCTACGAGTTGATAATCGCGAGGCACGGTGAGGCGCTGGGTAAAGACGGCCTTGTCCGAGGGTTCGTCGTAGCAAGGAATCCAGTGCCGCGCACCCTGAGGTTCGGCATCGGTGAATGTAACCGAGGTGACGGTATCCTTCTCCCCAATGAACAGCCCATCCCGCTCAAGAGGCTTCCCGTGGTAGCTAACGGTAACAGAAAGGGTCTCACCCGCCTGCACGTCGCGTCCCAACGCTACCTTAAACTTATCCATCATCACAGGCGTCCAGGCCAGATCACGAGTTCCCTCTTTTACCGACTCTATTGTATAGATCCAGTGGAAGTTAAGAGGCAGGGTATCGAGGGTATCCGAAAGGACCTTCAGGGTTATGGTTACATCTGCCCATATCGAGTCGGCAGGGATGTCCACGGTCATCGCAATATCGTAGTCAAGCACGTCGAAATCGTGCCCCTCATCCCAGTAATCCCCCATAATGAGGTTCTCGGCAACATTCTCCTGCTTGTGGAGCAGCATGGACTGCTCGACCGTAGGAAGCGGCACACCGGTAAGTAGCATAAGTAACAAACCCATTTCCATCCTTTCGTTAAAT
>JAYELY010000142.1:0-3298 GCA_034717795.1 Caldifarciminota bacterium | reverse complement strand
ATAGGACAAAGCTTCTGTTGAACACAAAAGCTCTATCCCGAAGACATTGTAAACGTTATCTACCACCTTTCTTGCCTTTCTGGCCGCAATCATCCCCATACTCACATGGTCTTCGGTGTTCGCCGAGGTGGGAACACTATCCACAGAGGCAGGGTGAGAAAGAGATTTGTTCTCTGACACTAAAGCGGCAGCTGTGTACTGGGCTATCATATAGCCCGAATTTATGTTGTCAGGATTATCTATAAGGCACGATGGTAAACCTCTGTTATGATTTTCGTCCAGAAGCATCTGGGTTCGTCTTTCCGACATCGCCCCCAAATCGGCTATGATGATACTCAGTAAGTCCATTATATGCCCTATGGGAGCGCCATGGAAGTGTCCTTCTTCGAAGCAGTATCTATCATTCAATCCGTCGAAAGGGGGATGGCTACTTACTTCACCTAGTGAGAAGAAGAGAGGGTCGTCAGTTACAGAGTTTAGATGTCTGTCGAGTTGTTTCCCGATAAAGTCCAATGCATCCCTCGCAGAACCATGAAGTTGTGGGATACATCTTAAAGAGTAAGGGTCGTGAACAGAATCGTATTGATTAACTAGAAAACTGCCTTGTACCATGCTAAGAATATTTCTTGCTGATTCCTTGGCTCCTTCATGATGGTAAACGGTATAAACCACTTCGTCAAAAGCTCTGGTAGAACCTAAGAGGGCATCAAGAGTAATCGCACCTATACTGTCAGCCCAATCCAACAAATGTTTAGCATCCCAGTAAGCCAGGGTTGCGATTGCTGTCATCACCGTTGTACCGTTAATAAGAGCGAGTCCTTCCTTATAAGAAAGATCGAATGTGGAAGGGATATTATCGAATTCGTTGGGATACTTCCCTTTTAGTGCCTCTAAGCAGTAGAACTCTTCCCCTTTATACGTGATCGGACCTTCTCCGATTATCCCTAACGCCAGATGAGCCAAAGGTGCCAGATCTCCACTCGCGCCTACAGAACCTTGTGCAGGAACAACGGGTAAGATATCATTGTTGAGGAGATCAATCAATCGATCGACCACTTGTAGTCTTACGCCACAGTACCCGCTGGCCAAGGTGTTCGCGCGCAGTAACATAGCAGCCCTTACTGTCTCTCCATTCAACCTCTCACCAACCCCGGAAGAATGGGAGAGTATAAGATTTTTCTGGAGCTTTTTGGCGTCTTCTTGTGTCTTAGCGTAAGCCGTCTTCATCGCCCCGAACCCAGTAGTCACGCCATAAATCATCTTTTGCTTAAGTTTGATACCGAATTCTTTTTTAGATAGAGAACCTTCTTTGTGTTGAAGGGCGAGCACATTGGCTTCTTCGATTTTTTCTTCAACAGCCTTTTGGAATTCCTCCCACAGGGTCTGAAGTTTACTCCTCGTCTCTTCGTCCAAAACTACCTTCGCATTCCCTCTCGCCACTGCAATAATTTGTTCTTTGGTCAGAGAATGACCGTCAACAACAATAGGGCCTTGGCTGTGCAAGTCTGCCTCCTTCTTACCTGCTTGAATTTAGAGAACTATGTTTTATAACCCTGTAAGTATTGCTGAAACTGAAGCCAATAGATCTTTTCTCGACAACGTTACTTGTCCCGGCTTGGACTTGATCCATTCCACCCGACTAGGTATCTTTTCCGTTTTTTGTTCTAGTCCTCTTAAATCTTTTATTGAGACTTCATTTTTCTCAAACTCATCCGGACCGATTATAATCGCTAAGGGAATACCTTGCCGATCAGCGTATTTAAGCTGTTTGGATATACTTCTTTCTTTGCCCATATAAAGTTCCGCCTTGAATCCTGCGGCTCGAAGTTCCTTGGCAATCTCCAGATAGCCTGCAAGTCGATTCGGCACCATTACAGTTATTAAAATATCCGCGACAGATGAACGCATCTCGATTTTCTCTAGATGCTTCATGGCGGATAACAATCTATCAACGCCTATAGAAGCACCTGTTGCCGGAATCTCCTCCTCTACAAAGACCCCAATTAGCTTATCGAAACGCCCTCCACCCATCACGCTTCCGAATCGAGGAGCATCAAGTAGAATAGCTTCAAAAACTGGTCCAGTATAATAATCTAGGCCTCTTGCTATACTCAAATCAATAGCCGCCTTCTCATCAGGTACACCAACGGCTTTGAGGTACTTGTGGATTTCTTCAAGTTCGCTTATGCCTTCTTCGCTCCCAGGAGTATCTCTGAAAAGCTCCTTCAACGAATCGATAGCTTGATGTCTTGTCCCCTGGGACAGATTTAAAAATACCTCTATTTTTGCTATTTGGTCATCCTTAAGCCCTAGCCCTAGTATCTCTGTACCTGAATCATCCACCCTGCCCGGACCTAGCTCCAGCCTAACGTTTTCCAGCCCATGTTTCTCAAGCTTATCCATTACCCTGAATACAGAATGTGCCAGCTTGGTGTCTATCGAAGCAAACACAAGAAGACTATTCAAAACTTTTCTGTTGCTGAATCGTATTTTGAAGTTCAACCCTAACTCATTCAAGCAGTCATACATCGCGGATACAATCTCCGCGTCGGCCACCATGGAATCCGTGCCCACTGTATCTATGTCGAACTGGATGAATTCGCGGAATCTACCCGGATCGGGTTTATCATACCTCCAAACAGGTTGAATCTGATATCTTTTGAAGGGACGGGGCAAATCCTTATGCTGGGATATTACCCTCGCAAGGGGCACAGTGAGGTCAAATCTAAGCCCTACTTCATTGTCTTCGGGATCTCTAAAGGAGTATATCTGTTTGCTGGCTTCGCTCCCGTAGCCCAAAAGTATCTCTTTGTATTCAAGCGCGGGTGTTGCCAGCGGCACAAATCCATAGGATTCGTAAATTTCTTTTATCTTATTTATTATCTTCCCCCTCGCAATCATCTCTCCTGGCATGAAATCTCGGAATCCGCGTAGGACCTTAGGCTCTACATTTGCCACTGTCAACCTCCTAATACTTGCGCACCAAATACACCACCGGGGACGGGATCCGAACCCGCGACCTCCTGATCCACAGTCAGGCGCTCTTCCCAAACTGAGCTACCCCGGCATTTTCTACTCCTAATTATAGCCACATCTAAAAAAAAGTCAAGCACGGAGCTTCTCCATTGCAACCATACATGATGTTCGGTTCGGCCCGTAATTCCTGGAAGCTCGCACGCGAGATGACCGAGATCGAGCTCAACGGCGTTGGGGACAATCCACTGTTCTTCCCGGACGACAAGGAGGTCGTGACCGGCGCAAACTTCCAGGGCACGCCCATCGCGTTCGGCCTGGAGGC
>JAYELY010000141.1:0-3313 GCA_034717795.1 Caldifarciminota bacterium | reverse complement strand
GGAATTAACCCTTGATCCTCGACGGGTCAAAGAGATACTTGCCGACGTTACCGGCTACAGCGACAAGGTCTTCTTCGGCCTCATCTCCGGTCTTATCGAGAACGAGGATGAGATAGTCGAGGTATTCAAGGAGTTTGGCATAACCAAACAGCGGCCAGACCAGGTGTTTGAAGCGGCGCTTAAGGAACTAAAATAATCCCCTGCCGGTCTGCATCAAAGCGACCGGAAAGGAGGAATCTTGAAAGGACTGAGCTTTGAAGTAGAAGGGCTTTACTTCGTTTGCTTCCGCAAGCCGACGAGCACAAGCACCATACTTACCTATCCGCTTCCGCCCTTCACCACCATTCGCGGCTTCCTGGCCAACGCCCTGGGATGGGATCAGGACAGCTACTACCGAGAGTTGCGCGGCGATAGTCGGAACCTCTTGTATGATCTCCGCATCGGGATTGAAGTTGTTTCTCATGGCGAATCCAACTCTGAACTTGCCAAGATTCTTAAACTGATACCACGGACTACCGGTTATCAACGAAGCTTCCCATCAGCGCCTATGCACAGGGAGTTTCTTGTAAAGCCTCGCTATCGCATCTACCTTACGGGAGAGGATTCTGTAATAGGGGAAATCTCCCAAGCACTTACGTCACCACAACGCCCGCTTTACTTAGGGCAATCCGACGACATGCTGGACTACACCGAGCCGCACATGGTTGAGGTGGAAGAGACGGAGAGCGCCGAGCTTGACAGCATTGCAGAAGGCGTTCATCGGGATTGTGATGTCTTGAGATTGCCTCATCGCTTTGTCCCGGAAGGTGACGGTTGGAGTTTGGAATATCTGCTCGTTTCAGTCCCTAAGAAAAGAAAGCTTAAGGCAACTCATAAAGTCGAATGTCTGCGTTTCGAGGAGAAGTTCGTAGCGGTTTACTGATACACATTAACTGGAGCCATCATAATGCTGATTGCCAAGTCGCAGGAGCATCCGTCCAAAAGCGGCAAGCGTGTCTTTCAAACGTTGGAAGGCCATACGTTTGACTGTTTAACAATCCTGCGCGGCTATCTTGAACGCAACAAGAACTCTCTTGCGGAGTTCTGCAAACGCTGGGGAGTTGACCTAGAACACTTCCAGCGCAACCTCTTTATTACAATTGCGCTGCACGACATCGGCAAGGCTACGAAAGAATTTCAGCGCAACATCCGCAGCGGCAAGTTCACCCCGCATCAGCCCCACGCATTTTACGCTTACCTTATCTTCTATACCCTCTACAAGAAAGAAATACTCAAATTCCTGATACCCGAAGTAGACATTGAGGCGTGTTCGGTGTTGGGACATCACACTCAGCTTCACAATCAGATATATATGCATAAAGTTGAGAAAGCGGCTTTGCTTAAGGAAGAGATACTAGGCTTTCTTGATCAAATCCCTCGTTTCCACAAGGAGCAAGGGTTTGACGAACTTTTCTCACTTGAATGGAGACATCTTGAGGAAATCACAGATGTCAAACACCAGAAGCTTCAGGATTACATTCTAAGAAACGTCGCAAGCCAAGAACCGCTTGATGGTAACAAGGAACGTCTCAAAGCCATATACGCACGTTTTCACTCCATCCTTCAGTTGTGCGATGACTACGCCTCAGCGCACTTCGCAAAGTGGGTAGTTGAACACAACCCGCCCACCGGCGAGGAGAACGCTGTCGGTAAGACACTCAATGATCCTGGTCCTTACATCTCCATCCTGCATCCGGTGGAGCAGTCCAAGATAATGGGAGGTAACGATCCCTACGAGTTTCAACAGAAGATGTGGGAATCGGCACAGCCCTATCAGGCGATGCTTGCACCGTGCGGGCGCGGCAAGACCGAGGCCGCGATTATGTGGGCGTTTCAGATTGCCAAGAAGCATAATCGCAAGAAGATAATCTTCGCAATGCCAACGCAGATAACCAGCAACGCGATGCGGGACCGGATACGCAAAAGGGTCTGCGATAACGTAGGCATCTTCCACGGCAAGAGCCGTCTGTATCTGAAGGATGAGCTTAGCAAGAACAAGACGCAGCAGGATGAAAGCGACCGCCCCGAAGGTGCATTCGGCGAGGTATGGCAGGAAAACTTCAAGGGCAACGTCTTCTTTCATCCCATCACGGTAACGACCATTGACCACCTTATCCTTTCCTTCGCGCACGGATTTTCTCAGGCCGACTTCGCGCTCGGCAATCTGCAGGATGCGGTAATCGTATTTGACGAAGTCCACTACTACGAGCACAAGACGCTGGAGCATCTCTATACTCTCTTTGGCATTCTCAAGGATATGGAAATCCCTTACCTCCTGATGAGCGGCACCCTGCCCAACTTTCTGATAGACTCGGTGCAGAAGCAAAACCCTGAACTTTCAGCGCCGTTGGAGGATAAGGAAGGGTTGAAATTTGAACCCTTCAAAATCGAGCATCACGAAGAACATCTCGTTAAGGTCAAGGATGAGGAGTGGGTAAACGAGGAAGTCCTCTCTCAAATACTTGAAGGATACGGTCAAGGTCTCCGACAGTTCGTTATCGTCAACACCATTGACCGGGCCAAGGCTGTCTATCAAGCCTTACGAGATAAGCTGGAGATAGATGCAGGCTCCATCATCCTTCACCATTCGGAGTTCACCTACGAGGATCGCCTTGCCAAGGAGCGCGAGATTAAAGCCAGACGCGATGACAGGCCGTTCATCCTCATCGCTACCCAGATTATTGAGATAAGCCTGGACATCTCCTGCGACCGCATGTTTACTGAGCTTGTACCGGTTGACGCCCTTGGACAGCGCGGCGGCAGACTTCATCGCAAGGGTAAAAGTTGGAAGGAGGATGGCCGGGAATATGTGATGCACATATACGAGCCGGAGAATCCAAGGCCTTACGAGAAGGAGGAAACCGAGGATGGTCTTCTGGCACGCACCCGTAAGCTTCTCAAAGAAGGTGCAACGAGTTACCGCACCCTGAGCAAATACTGCGATGAGGTCTACAAGGGAAGGAAGCTTAGCACAACAAATCTAATTAACTGCATGGATGACGCCACCCTCTTCGGTCCGGGCTGGTGGGAGATTGCCCGCGACGATGAAGAAGGCAAGGCTCTCCAGATCCGTTCAGGTGACTTCCAGCACGTGCCGGTGATCCCATGGGATTGTTATCAAGGTGAGAAGAACAATCTCACTGCAGAGAATATTGTCCAGATCCCGCTTTGGCGAATCCAGAAATATCGCAAGGATCATCCCGACGGTCGTCCATGTTTCGATACGGTGCTTAAGAAACAAGGATGTCGCGAAGAGGAGTACCGTATCTGCTAT
>JAYELY010000140.1:0-17098 GCA_034717795.1 Caldifarciminota bacterium | reverse complement strand
CTAATCTGGGTTGGATCGTACTCGTTATCCTGCTTGCAGGATTATCTCTTTTGGCGCTTGCCTTTGGCCCTGCCGGTTTAACGCTTGATTCACAGATCCTTGCCAGCCGTGTTCCTCGACTTTTGCTTACCATCTTTGCCGGAGGCATCCTTGCCCTTGTCGGTGCGGCCCTTCAAGGGCTTTTGCAGAACCCTCTTGTTGATCCCTACATCATCGGCTCCTCAAGCGGGGCAGGGGTCGGCGTAGCGCTCTCCTTGCTCCTTGGATGGACATCGGTCATAGGCAGGCCCCTTTTCGCGTTCGCAGGTGCTGCTGGCGCGCTGTTCCTGGTCTATACCCTGGCCAGGATGCGGGGCAGGATGTCGCGGCTTTCCTTGATTCTGGCCGGCGTGGCCGTGAGTTTCGTAGGCTCAAGCATTGTGATGGTGCTCATGGTGCTTTCCCGCGAGCAGCTTGCCCAGATAATCTACTTCCTCATGGGTTCGACCAAGGTGGTGTTTACACCAACCAAACTCTGGGTATTTGTGGGTTCGGCTGCCGTATCTTTAGGCGCGGCAGCCTGGCTCGTGGCCCGCTGGCGGTCGCTCGACATCCTCTCCACAAACATCGAAGCAGCCGAGTCACTGGGTGTGGATACCCAAAGGCTCACCACCGAGGTCTTTGTGCTCTCAGCTTTACTCGTCGGGGTGGTTGTCGCGTTTGCAGGAGCCATAAGCTTTATCGGGCTGGTTGTGCCGCATATCGTTCGGTTTATCTTCGGTCCCAGGCACCTGCGAGTCCTGCCTGCAAGTTTCCTTGCGGGCGCGAGTCTGCTTCTTGCTTCCGATCTCTGCCTGCGCGGCTTTGCCATGGCAACAGGGGTTGACCTGCCACTCTCGGTTGTCACCACCTTGTTCGGGGTTCCTGTATTCCTGGCTATCATGCGCCGGAGGCTAACATGACCCCCCGTAACACACACACCCGTAACACCCGTAACACACCGACCAATTCGAAATCTGGATTCGTGGTTAAAGAGCTGTGCTTTTCGTACGCTCAAAAGACCTTGTTTGAGAACCTTACGGTTTCTATCGAACGCGGGGAGTTCTGCTCTGTGGTAGGACCCAACGGCGCGGGAAAGAGCACGTTCATAAAGCTTCTGGCACGACTTCTCGAGCCGTCCGCGGGAGAGATTGTTTTCCGAGATCGTCCGCTTCACTTTTACCGCCGCAAGGAGCTTGCTCAGCGCATCGCCTACGTTCCTCAGGAGAGCTACTTTGCACTTGACTTCACCGTTATCGAGACCGTGCTTCAGGGGCGTCATCCCTATCTGGGGGCGCTTGAACGCTATCATTCATCGGACTACGCGATGGCGCGTTCCGCGCTCGATCGGCTGCAAATCTCCAAGCTCGCAGAGAAGGGAATAAACAACATCTCGTCCGGCGAACGCCAGTTGGCCGTGATCGCACGCTCTATTGTCCAGGAGCCGTCAGTTATCCTTCTCGATGAACCACTTAACCACCTTGACCTTTCCCACCAGCAGCAGGTGCTGACGATGCTTTTGGAGTTGAACAGGGAAGGGGTAGGCGTGCTGCTGGTGGCTCACGACCTCAACCAGGCGGCGCTTGTATCAGAGCGCATGCTTGTCTTCTCCGAGGGAAAGCTCGTGGAGGACGGCAGGCCGGAAGCCCTCTTAAGGGCTGACATTATCCAACGCCATTGGGGGGTTAAACCTTTGGAAGGTCGCCATCCCGAATCCGGCAAGCCCCAGATTTTCCTTCCCATCTCTTGATGATTGCCAATCTCTTGATCGTCTTCGCCGTAGTGGTGGTGATGATGGTGGTATTGATGGTTCTTCGCTGGCCTATCTTTCCTGCGATCTTTATTGGAGCGGTACTTATCGGCGTGTTCTCGAGGATGCCTGCGCTCAAGATAGGCGAGGTGTTCATTTACAGCCTCATAGACCTGCGCACCCTCAATCTTCTGGCTATGGTGTTTCTCGTATATATTCTTATCCAGATAATGAAGAGGGTAAAGGGTCTGGAGCGGTTTGCCGGCGGGGCCGAGTATCTCCTGCACGGCTCAAGGGCAGGGCTTGTAACCGTACCCATGTTCGTCGGGCTTCTGCCCATGCCCGGCGGCGCGCTCCTAACTGCACCCATGGTTGCAGAGCAGGCCAAACCTCATCACGTTTCAGCGGGGCTCCTGGTCTATGTCAACTACTGGTTCCGCCACGTCTGGGAATACTTCTGGCCGCTTTATCCGGGCATCATACTGGCCATGGGTATCCTTGACGTACCTTACCGCCACTTCCTTCTCAATCAATCGTTCGTTACCCTGGGAGCGCTCAGCCTTGGGGTAATTGCCCTGTTTGGATTCGTTCAGAGGCGAAAGGTTCGTCCAGACCGCGCTAAAGGCAAGTCCAGACAAGCAGTAAAGGACATCCTTTACGGAACCTTTCCTGTCATCACGATCATGGTGCTTATCGCTGCGGTTCAAATACCTTTCGACGTGCCGGTTTCACTGCTCATGCTGAGTGTGGTTATAATATCCTGGATTTGCTACCGCGTACCCATAAGAAGTATAGGCCGGATCATGTGGAAGGCGTTCGACTGGCAGGTGCTTTTGCTTCTGGTGGTGGTGTTTTTCTTCCGCGACATGCTTACCTCTGGCACGGCGCTTGCCGAGCTTGAGGGTCTTCTTTCGGCGGCCTCTCCTTCTCTCATCACCTTGCTAGTGATTATTGTGCCTTTCCTTGTCGGGGTTCTGGTCGGGTTAAACCAGGCGTACGTCGGGGCTACGTTCCCGCTTCTTGCGCCTTTTATTGGCAGCGACCCCGGACTTCTGATGCTTGCATACGTTTTCGGTTTTATTGGCTGTCTTTTGTCTCCAGCACACCTGTGCCTTTATCTTTCCAAGCACTACTTCAAGGCGAGCTGGGTTTCGGTCTACAAGTGGCTGGCCCCGTCGGCAGCGCTTCTTGGCGCGTTGACGTTCGGGGTGTGGTTCGTGTTCTTCTGAGTTTTTATCCGCAGATTACGCAGATTGCCGCAGATTTACCCTCTTGTCATTGCGAGATTTTGCGAAGCAAAATCGTGACTCCAGAGGGTGACGCTTGCGGAACTATCTCATGGCACAAGCTTGAGAATAGTTCGTAGGGGCCGACTTTCAAGTCGGCCCGCCTGTTAACCTTTCCACTCCACCTTTATCCAGCCGGGGGCTGTCCACAAGGGAGGGGGATTAAGGGGAAGGAGACAAGGGGCTTAAGCCCATTGTCCCAATTCAATCTGCGTAATCTGCGTACGCCTGTGGCGAGAACGACTCCTCAGGAGTTCTCATCTGCGGATAGTTCCTGGGGTTCTCATCTGTGGTTAAACTACCCTACCGCCAGCCTCGTCTTCACCCAGAGGTGTCACTTCTCCCCTTTATCCAGCCGGGGGCTGTCCACCAGGGAGGGGGAACTATTACCCCACGCCGTTACTACGTATCCTGGACGGCAGGACAGGTGACGCCGCGGGGACCCCGAGGACAGTTCTATACTGCGATCTTTTTTGCGAAGCAAAAAAGGAGCATATAATTTCCTCCCCCTTGATGGGGGAGGGTAGGGTGGGGGTGTCATCGCGAGGAGCGAAGCGACGAAGCAATCCTATTATTAGAGACACGGTGATGTAGTGCCTTGCCCTCACCTCTAACTCCTCTCCCAGAGGGAGAGGAGAACCATTCCCTCTCCCCTTGGGAGAGGGTGACGCTTCGAAGAAGCGGCGGGTGAGGGAGGTGTCATTGCGAGACTTCTCCCAGAAGTCGAAGCAATCTCGCAGCATGACCCAGACAAGGGGCTTAAGCCCCTTGTCTTATAGCGACTTCAACTTTAATCAATTTGTTTGCGAATTATATAATTTAATAAATTGTGAAATAAAAAAACCAAGGAAGACCACTCAAAATAGCCCAAAATTTTCCGGTTTTCACCCGAAAAATACCCCGTTTTTGTCCAGCTTTTGACCACCTTCTGACCATCTTTTGTCCAGCTTTTGACCAGCTTTTTTTACCCCACAAGATCGCTTCGCGCTCTTGCGGGGACCCCATAATCGTGACGAGTGCAATGTAGCGCTGACGAGTTTGCAGCGTGTTTTGACTAAAAGGCTCCGCTCGCGCGGCGCTGGATTTTAAGTGCACAGCGCCTGAGTGCGAAGGTTGACACTAGATTCCCTCTGCATATAATCCCACAACATGGTTGCTTATACCCCTTCAGAGGATGTCCGGTACGCGTTTGCGGTCGGCAGGGTGCGCTCACGCGAAGCGCGAATGCTTACCCGTGCCCAGTTCGACCGGCTGGTTGACGCAAGAACCGAAAACCAGATCGTCTCCTCTTTAGCCGATACCCCTTACGGCGAAGTACGTGCAGAAGACGTAGATACCATGCTTTCCCGCGCCGAGATCGAAGAGGAGGCGTTCTTTGCCCGCTACCTTGAGCAGGAACCGATCTTTGAATTCTTCCGCGCACCTTTACTTATAAGCAACCTCAAATCCGCACTTAGACGTTACTACGGTGCCCAGATCGCAGACGATTTCTTCATATCCGAGGGTTCGCCTTCAGCAGATGAGTTTACAAGGTTCATCGAGGGTGAGGCAAGCGAGGTTCCGGACTGGCTCGCCGAACCAGCAGGCCAGGTGATCGCCGCAAACTACGAGGAGCTTGATCCGGCCTCTATCGATCTTATTCTTGACAGAGCGCTTGTGGAGCGTCAGCATCAGTTGAGCACGGGATACTCCTTTCTGCAAGCGCTTCTGGCGCTTCAGATGGACTTTACCAACCTTTTGGTTTTTCTGCGGCTCAAGGTTGCCGAGGAAGAGTGGGAGGGGTTCGGGAAGGCCTTACTTCCATACGGCAGCGTGGGCATCGACCGCTTCAAGACGTGGTGGGAGCTGGGTAAGGAGAGTTGGGTGAACCAGATACCGCAGGTGGATGCCTACAAGAACCTCTCTGAAGGTTTAAGGGAGCTTCCCAGAAGTTTCATTTTATTGGAGCGTCAGATGAAGGAGAGAGAGCTTGGCTTCCTTCTCTCCGCGCGTTACCTTACCTTCGGCTACGAGCCGCTGACAGGTTATGCGCTTGTTAAGAGAGAGGAGCGGCGCAACGTCCGGCGTGTGGTTACCGGGTTGCGTTACGATCTCGAAGCCGAAACCGTAAGGAACTCCATTGCCTGGTTTGACTGAGATATGCATCCTCGGTCCGCCCCAGCTTACCGAGCCGTTTCGTGCGATAGGGTTAGGAGAGGCAAGGGCCGATGAGTCGAGTGCTTTGGAGAAGGCCAGGGAGCTTGCTTTAAGTAACTATAAGATCGTATTCTACGCAGAAGGGTTCTATCCGCTGCTGCGCGATTTTCTTCTCAATCGTAAAGGTAGAATGTTTCCGACCTTTGTTCCCATCCCCTCGGTGGGAGAAGAGGAGCGCTACGCCATGCAGCGGGTAAGAGAACTCATAAAGAAGGCCATTGGAGTGGACGTCTACCTGGAGGCTAAGTGAACAGAGCCGAAGATGTTGGTTGCATCCTGAAGGTTTCAGGCCCTCTGGTTGTGGCCGAGGGCATGGGTACCTCGCGGATGTACGACGTGGTAAAGATCTCGGACAAGCGTCTTGTAGGTGAGATCATCGGTATTGAAGGCGATAAAGCATCCATCCAGGTCTACGAGGACACCGGCGGCATAGGCCCTGGTGAGCCGGTCTATCCCACCCACGAGCCTTTGTCGGTAGAACTCGGACCCGGGCTTGTGGAGGCCATCTACGACGGCATCCAGAGACCCTTGTCGGATATCGCGGCGAAGACCGGAGCCTTTATCTCGCGTGGTATCGAGATCCCGGCCCTTCCTCGCCACAAGAAGTGGAACTTCGTGCCGCAAGTCAAGAAGGGTCAGAAGGTAACTGCAGGAGACATAATCGGCACGGTTGCCGAAACGGTTCTGATCGAGCACCGGATCATGGTGCCGCCTGGAATCGAGGGCGAGATAGTAGAGATCGGCAAGGGTAACTTTACCGTCGAGGACACGGTCGCGGTCATCAAGACCGCCGACGGCAAGAAGATGAATATCACCATGATGCAGCGCTGGCCTGTTCGACGCCCTCGTCCTTACAAACGCAAGCACGCACCGCACGAGATTATCTCCACAGGACAGCGGGTTATCGACACCTTCTACCCCCTGGGCAAGGGCGGCACCGCGTGCGTGCCCGGTCCGTTCGGCTCGGGCAAGACGGTCATTCAGCACCAGCTTGCCAAGTGGGCCGACGCCGAAGTCATAGTCTACGTTGGCTGCGGGGAGCGCGGCAACGAGATGACCGACGTTCTGATCGAGTTCCCCCAGCTCCGAGACCCCAAGTCGGGTGAACCTTTGATGAAGCGCACCGTTCTCATCGCCAACACATCCAACATGCCGGTGGCCGCGCGCGAGGCCTCGGTATACACCGGAGTCACCATCGCCGAGTACTTCCGTGACATGGGCTACTCGGTGGCTCTTATGGCCGACTCCACCTCCCGCTGGGCCGAGGCGATGCGCGAGATCTCAGGACGGCTCGAGGAGATGCCAGGGGAGGAAGGCTACCCTGCATACCTTTCGGCCCGGATCGCGGAGTTCTACGAGCGCGCCGGTCTGGTTTCCTGTCTTGGCTCGGACGAGCGTCGGGGTGCGCTTTCAGTGATAGGCGCTGTTTCGCCTCCGGGAGGCGACCTTTCAGATCCTGTGGTCCAGGCCACCTTGCGTGTGGTCAAGGTATTCTGGTCGCTTGAGGCAAACCTTGCGTATGCGCGTCACTTCCCTGCAATCTCCTGGCTTCGTTCCTACTCACTTTATACCGATTCGGTGGCCGAATCCGTACGCGAGGCTATCGGCGCCAAGTTCCTTGCCGACTCCAAAGAGGCCATGAGGCTTCTGCAGGAGGAGGATGAATTAAAAGAGATCGTTCGTCTCATCGGGCTGGACGCGCTATCGCCCAAGGAGCGGCTCATCATGGAAGCGGTGCGCTCCATCCGTGAAGACTTCTTGCACCAGAACGCGTTCCACGAGATAGACACTTATGCGAGTTTAGACAAACAGGCCAAGATGCTTTCCGTAGTTCTGCGCTACTACCATGAAGCCCGTAAGGCGCTAGATGCAGGGAGTTCGCTTGAAGACCTTATCGGCCTGGGGGTGCGTGAGAAGATAGCGCGGGCCCGCTACATGAGGGAAGCCGATCTCGAAAAGATCGCCAAGATCGAGGAGGAGATCGTAACTGAAGCCGCCTCACTCAAGAAGGAGGTTTCACAATGACGCCCCACAACACCCGCAACACCCGTAACACCCGTACCCGTAACACGCCCCGTAGCACACCTCTTAATGCAAAGAAGGCGTCTGTCAAGGAATCAAGAAAACTTCAAGGTATAATCGATTACCAGACCATCCTCTCGGTCTCAGGGCCTCTTCTTTTGGTTGAAGGCGTTGAAGGCGTAAAGTACGAGGAGCTGGTTGAGATATTCCTGCCCTCAGGTGAGCGCCGCCGGGGGCGTGTCCTCGAGGTAGATAAGGACAAGGCGCTCATCCAGATATTCGAGGGCTCATCAGGCATCGAGATCGGCCAGACCAGGGTCCGCTTTTTGGGCAAGGGGATCACGATCGGCGTCTCAGAAGAACTCCTGGGCCGTGTGTTCGACGGCCTTGGTCGTCCGCGCGACGGCTCGCCTCCTCTTATACCTGAGGAGTTCCGCGACATCAACGGCCTGCCCATCAACCCTTACGCCCGCGCCTACCCGAACGAGTTCATCCAGACCGGTATCTCCTGTATCGACGGCCTCAACACCCTGGTGCGCGGTCAGAAGCTTCCCTTATTCTCCGGTTCCGGCCTTCCCCACAACCGCATGGCCGCACAGATCGCACGCCAGGCCAAGGTCCTGGGAGCCAAGGAGGAGTTCGCGGTGGTGTTCGCCGCCATGGGTATCACCTTCGAGGAGGCGCAGTTCTTTATCGACGATTTTAGGCGCACCGGAGCTCTGGAACGCGCAGCACTCTTTTTGAATCTCGCAGACGACCCGGCCATTGAACGCATCGCCACGCCTCGTGTTGCCTTCACAGCCGCCGAGTACCTCGCCTTTACCAAGAACTACCACGTTCTGGTGATCCTCACCGACGTCACAAACTACTGCGAGGCCTTGCGCGAAATCTCCGCCGCACGCAAGGAGATTCCGGGCAGGCGCGGCTATCCAGGATACCTCTACACCGACCTGGCATCCATATACGAGCGTTCGGGCCGAATCAAAGGATCTGAAGGCTCCATCACCCTTATCCCCATACTCACCATGCCTGAGGACGACAAGACCCACCCGATCCCCGATCTGACCGGCTACATCACCGAGGGGCAGATCATCCTTTCCCGTTCCTTGCACAACAAGAACGTCTCGCCGCCGGTTGACGTTCTCCCTTCTCTCTCCCGTCTCAAGGATAAGGGGATCGGTAAAGGAAAAACGCGCGAGGATCACGCCGATTCGTTCAACCAGCTATATGCCGCCTATGCACGAGGCAAGGAGGCACAGGAGCTTGCCGTTATCCTGGGCGAGGCCGCATTGACCGACATCGACAAGCATTTCATGAAGTTTGCCGAGGCGTTCGAGGCTCGCTACGTTTCCCAGGGCGAGTACGAGGACCGCACCATCTCCGAGACCCTCGACCTGGGCTGGGAGCTTTTGACCATGCTGCCACGCGCCGAGATGAAGCGGGTGCGGGACGAATATCTCGAAAAGTATTATGACAAGACGGCGGCCAAGCTCAAGAAGAAAGAGGAGAACGCTTGATCCGTAACGCACCTTCCAAGATTCTAGATCTGCGTGAGATGAAAATTGTGACGGCGGATGAAGAGAATGAGGAGTGGGTTTGAGACTCGCAGTCAACGCGACCAGGATGGAGCTTTTGAAGCTTCGCCGCAGGTTGGCTATAGCTGAGCGAGGCTACAAGCTTTTAAAGGACAAACTGGAAGAGCTCATGCGCAACGTCTACTCTCTGGTTGATGAGATCAGACAGATGCGCAAGGAGGTCGAGGAGTCTCTTCGCAAGGCGTTCGCCCGTTATGCTCTGGCCTCAGCTCAGCGCGATCCCAGTACTACCAAGATCGCCACCTCCCTTCCTGCGGTCAAGCTGGTCATCGACGCGGGTACCCGACGTATCCTGAACGTGAAGGCACCTGTCTTCAAACCCAAGCTTGAGGGCCGCATCCGATGCTACGGGTTCCTTGAGACCTCGGGTGAACTGGATTTAGCCCTACAGTCTCTCTACGCGGTTTTGGAGAAGATGGTGCTTTTGGCCGAGAAGGAGAAGACCCTCGAGCTTCTGGCCTCCGAGATAGAGCGCACCCGCCGCCGTGTTAACGCGCTCGAATATGTGGTGATACCCAACACCGCCGAGACCATCTCCTTTATCAACCTCAAGCTCTCGGAGATGGAGCGCGGCAACCTGACAAGGCTCATGCGGATCAAGGAAATCATCAGGGGCTAGGATGCGGCGCTGGCATCTCTACCTACTCGTGTGGGCGCTTTTCCTGGTTGCCCTTTCCTTTATCCCTGGCAGAGGGGTGCCGCCTCAGAAGTTTCCGGTGGACAAGCTTCTTCATGCCGTCGCCTTCGCCTATCTCGGATACCTCTCCGCCAGATCCTTTGGGTGGTGGGGACTTTTGATAGCCCTTGTCTTCGGCGCGGCCAGCGAGTCCCTGCAGTTTCTCGCACCTCAGAGGGACGTTGCCGTGCTTGATCTTGCCGCGAACGAGGTAGGCATCGTCGCTGGATTCCTCATAGGTTTTTTAAGGAGGAGACGTGCGCTACGAACGGGTTAAAGGGACCAGGGATATACTGCCGCGGGAGGCTTTAGCCAGGCGGGAGTTGGAGCAGATGGTCTACGAGAAGTTCAGCCGCGCCGGGTTCCTGCCGATACTTCCTCCCACTTTCGAAAAATACGAACTCTACCAGCGCTCCACCGGTGAGACGTCGGATATAGTAATCAAGGAGATGTACCGATTTGCCGATATGGGCGGGCGCGACCTGGCCCTGCGGCCTGAAGGCACGCCGTCGGTGATGCGGGCTGTCCTTGAAAATCACCTGAAGATTCCCATCCGCCTCTGGTATGCGATGACTATGTTCCGGCAGGACAAGCCGCAGAAGGGCCGCTATCGCGAACACACCCAGATAGGTGCCGAGATCGTGGGCGAGGCCGAGCCTGAGGCCGACGTGGAGCTTATAAAACTTGGTTACGATCTATTTGCCGGGATGGGGATTAAGGGTATGTATCTGGAGCTCAACAGCATCGGCTGCCGCAAGTGCAGGCCTGAATATACAGAAAAACTCGTTGACTTCCTCAAAGAGCACCGCGCAGAACTTTGCGAGGACTGTAAGGTACGAACGGAGCGCAACCCCTTGCGGGTGTTTGACTGCAAGGTTGCTTCGTGCCAGGAGCTCCTCAAGTCCGCTCCTTCCCAGGGTGTCTACCTGTGTCAGGAGTGTGCCGATCACTTCGATCAAGTTAAGAAAGGTCTGGGGCGGTTCTCGATTCCCTTCGGAGAGAACGATCGACTGGTGCGCGGGCTTGACTACTACTCCAGAACGGTGATCGAGTTTAAGTCCACGCTTCTTGGTGCTCAGGATACGCTGTGCGGCGGAGGCCGTTACGATTACCTTGCCGAGGAGCTTGGCGGTCCGCCCACCCCTGCGACAGGCTTTGCCTTCGGTATCGAGCGTGCGCTTCTCGCATCGAAAGGGGAGGAGATATTTGAATTCGAGGAGACATCCATCCCGCTTTTAGTCCTTCCTCTGGGTGATAAAGCCCAGGCTTACGCTCTCGAACTCATCTTCAAGCTGCGTGAGCGAGGCATTTCTGCTCAGGCCGAGTTCCGTCCAGGCGGACTTTCCAGAAAGCTCAAGCGCGCCGACTCGCGCAATGCAGAAAGGGTGCTAATCGTTGGTGAGGACGAGATCGCCAAGGCTCGGTTTATCCTCAGGGATATGAAAACAGGTGAGCAGAGGCAAGTAACGATTGAAGAACTTCTCAGCATTCCCGAACTTAAGGAACCTCCCTCTTTATTGACAAGCGGCGAGGATTAAATAACATAACCAATGAGGCGGATAGCTATCGTCAACCAGAAGGGCGGAGTCGGTAAGACCACCACCGCGATCAATCTTTGCGCGGCACTCGCGGTTGCCGAGAAGCATGTGCTTCTGGTTGACACCGATGCTCAGACCAACGCCACCTCGGGCCTTGGGATAGACAGCCGGGAGCTTGAGATTTCCACCTACGAGGTGCTGAGTGAGCCTCACCGCGTGCGTGAAGCTATCCGTTCGACCGCCGTGAGGTTTCTTGATATCATCCCCGCCTCTATCGATCTGGCAGGGCTTGAGATCGAACTCGTGGACGACGAGTTTCGTGCATCAAGGCTGCGGGAGGCGATTGCACCCCTCGATTCTAACTACGACTATATAATTATTGACGCCCCGCCCTCGCTTGGTCTTTTGACCCTCAACGCCCTGGTGGCCGCCGACGGGGTCCTCATCCCGGTTCAGTGCGAGTACTACTCGCTCGAAGGGATAGGCAAGCTCTTGGATACCCTGAATCGGGTGCGGGCTTCACTAAATCCTAGTCTTGAGATATTCGGGGTGCTTCTTACCATGTACGACGTTCGCACCAACCTTGCCGATCAGGTGGCGGATGAGGTCCGCAAGTACTTTCAGGATAAGGTTTTTGACACCGTGATTCCCCGCAACGTGCGGCTTGCCGAGGCGCCCAGCTTCGGTCAGCCGATCCTTTACTACGACATCAACTCGCGCGGTGCACAGGCGTATCTGGAGCTGGCAAGCGAGGTGATCGCCCGTGGCTAGGAAGGCTTTAGGCAAGGGCATAGATGCCTTGATTCCTGTGGTCCCAAAAGAATCGAAAGGGGAGACCATACCGATTAAGCTCATAGCCGCCAATCCCTACCAGCCCCGGAAGATATCAGGTCAGGAGGTTGCAGAGCTTGCGGCATCCATCGCCGAACACGGGATGCTTCAGCCGATTCTGGTCAGACGGAAGGGTACGAACTACCAGCTTCTTGCCGGCTCAAGACGCCTGAAGGCGGCAGAACTTGCAGGCCTTGCCGAGGTTCCGGCAATCATCCGCAAGGCCACTGATCGCCAGATGCTCGCACTTGCCCTGGTTGAGAACCTGCAGCGCGAAGACCTCAATCCCATAGAAGCGGCGCTTGCCTATAAGCAGTTGGTGGATGAGTTCGGGATGAGCCAGGAGGAGGTGGCCAAAGTGGTGGGCAAGGACCGCTCGACCGTGGCCAACACCATGCGTCTGCTTTCGCTTCCGCACAAGGCCCGCAAGCTTCTTGAGGAGGGTAAGATCACCGAGGGACATGCGCGGGCGCTTTTGCAGATTTCGTCCGTTTCCCTCGCGGAAAAGCTCTGCGACCGCATCGTTTCCGAAGGTCTTAGCGTGCGTGCGGTGGAGCAGATAGCACGCTCGGCGGCAAAGGTCAAGATGCCGGCGAGGCGCAAAAAGGAAGATGGTATCGTCGTTGCCGCAGAGGAGCTTATATCTGAGAAGCTGGGGGTAAGGGTTCGGGTAGTAAGGACACGCAAAGGGGGGAAGATCGAGCTCTGTTACGCCGGTGAGGACGAGCTTAATCGTCTCCTGGAGTGGTTTAAGAATAAATGAACCACGAACTCCTTTTTCAACTGCTGGAGGTTCCCTCGCCCTCTGGTCACGAGGAGCGGATGAAGGCGTTTCTTTCCGAATACCTTAGGGATCGGAGAATCCAACCTCGTGACCTTGGTCCTGCCGGACTCTCCTGGGAGATAGGCGATGGCGAAAAGCTGGCCTTATTCTCAGCCCACGCCGATCAGGTCGCTTTTGTGGTAGAACGCGTCGATGAGGAAGGGTATCTGTATATTCGGATGTCCTCTATAGACCCGCGGGTGGTGCCTTCGCAAGAGGTTATGGTGTGGGGGAAACGAGCGCTCCGCGGGGTGGTGGGTATGCTGCCACTACATTTTGTCTCCGAGGAAGAGCGTAAAGCGACCATACCTCGAGAGAAACTCTTCATAGATGTTGGATTACCCGTTGATGAGGTTCGGGAACAGGTTCCCATCGGTACGGTCTGCACCTGGGCTCAAAAGCCATCTTCGCTGGCAGGTTCGCGGGTCACAGGACCGGGTCTGGACAACCGCATCGGTCTCTATCTTTCCCTTCTCCTTACCCGGGAGCTTGTATCCTGCAAGCTTCCAGGTCGGATACGGTTCTTTGCCTCAGCCCAGGAGGAAGCCGCGATGCTCGGTGCCGGTTTTGCGGGCCGCAGCACCTTGGAATCCGGGGAGAGCGTCTCGTTCGCGTTGGTCGTTGATACCACCTTCGGAACAGACCACGGGGTCAAGGATTCCGCGTTCACTCTGGGCAAGGGTCCTGTGCTGGGTGTGGGACCGATTCTATCAAGACCTCACCTTAAGTTCATGCGATCTGTCGCTTCAGAACTTTCAATACCCTACGCGCTCGAACCGCTCACCCGCTCCACCGGAACCGAGGCCGATGTTTTGAGCATTTCAGGAAAGGGAATCCCCACGATCCTTTTATCCATTCCCATTCGCAACATGCACTCGCCGGTTGAGGTTGCCGATCTTGCAGACACCGAATCATCGCTCAAGTTGCTCAGCGCGGCGTTGCAGAGTGAGGATATGTGGAGCTCCTGAAGCGGCTGTGCGATGCCCCTGGTGTCTGTGGCCACGAGGAGGCGGTGCGCGAGATACTGATCAATGCGGCTGGATCATATGCGGATTCGGTGCATGTTGATTCACTGGGCAATCTCTTCATGACCAAGGGTGAGAAGAAATCCGGTCCTCGCGTTATGTTCGCCGCCCATACAGACGAGGTGGGTCTGATGGTCGAGCGCATCGACGACGACGGGTTCATAAGGTTCATGGTCTTGGGCGGGATCGATCCGCGCGTTCTGCCTGCCAAGAGGGTAAGGATAGGTAAGGAGTGTATCCCAGGGGTCATCGGGATAAAGCCCATCCATCTTTTAGATAAGGAGGAGCGCAAGGAGGTGACGTCTCTATCTGATTTGCGCGTAGACACAGGGGCTTCTTCGCGCTCCGAGGCCGAGCGCTTTGTTGATGTGGGCGATCCGATCTGGTTCGATACGAGCTTCGAACAGTGGGGCGATGTGCTTAAGGCCAAGGCGTTCGATGACCGCGCAGGATGCTACATGATGGCTGAACTGATAAAGCATGAGTTCGGTTTCCCGGTGACCTTTGTCTGGACAGTTCAGGAGGAGGTGGGGCTTCGCGGTGCTCGTGCGGCTGCGGCCAGGGTTCGACCGGATATTATTCTTGCGCTCGAAGGCACAGGCGCAGGTGACGTTCCCACCGATAAGGATGTCGCACGCAGACCTTTCCTGGGCAAAGGGCCGGTTGTGACCATACTTGACAGAACGATGGTTGCCGATAAGCGTCTGGTTGAGCTGCTCTGCCAAACCGCGGATCATGAGGGCATTCCCTGGCAGTTCAAGCGTCCACTTATCGGCGGCACTGATGCAGGGGCCGCGATCCGGGTTAAACCTCTTCATGCCGCGGTTCTGGCAATACCTTGCCGCTACATCCATTCACCGGTTGCATTAGCCGACGTGAAGGATATAATAAATACCATAGAGTTGGTTAAGGCCGCCTGCGGACGGTTCGGAGAGGTTAAGTTGTGAAGAACAAGATCTTACAAGAGTTATGCGCTGCTTTCGGTCCTACGGGCCGGGAATCGAGGGTGGCTGGGATCGTAAAGACCCATCTCGAGGGAACGAATCTTGAGGTTACTACCGACGCCCTGAGCAATGTGATCGCGCGCGGGGGAGACGGTCCTTATCGCGTCTTTTGCACCCATCTTGATCAGCCCGGATGGGTTGTGGAACATCGTGACAAGAAGGGTTTTTTACACCTCAGGCCGCTTCCTTCGGATGCAGAACTGGGCGCGGGCTGGGCGGTTGATGAGGAAGCCGAGCTCTACAGGGTGTTTAGAGAGCCTGAAGACAAGTCGTGGCGGGCTGGGAGTCTGATCGAAGGCAAGGGGGAGATGGATACGTTCCTTGTGCCCAAGGGAGAGTTTGAGGAATCCCGGAACGCTTTTTTTGCGACCGCACTTGCCGATCGTGCTGGGGCGGCACTTCTTATCGATATGGCACAAAACATGGGTGTGGATCAGTCCGCCGCTCTGATCTTCTACACCGGCAGGCATCTTGGATTTGCCGGTCTTCCGGCGGCCCTGGAGACCTTTGATATCGAACGTTTTTATCTTGTGGAAGCCCTGCCCTGTGATAAGGGTAATGAGGGTTACTCATCAGGCGATGGCCCGGTTGTCCTGCTGCGTACTCAGCGCAGTGTGGCACCTGAATACTGGATCGAAGAAGTCTTCCATCTCGCCGAGGAGTCGCAGCTCAAACTGCAAAAGGGTGTGCTTGCCGATACATCGAGTGCCGCCGACAGTCTGTCGCGGCGCGGGATCCCTTCGCTTGTATTGGGGGTTCCACTTCACTACCACTCTTCTCGCATAGAACGTATGGCCATTGCGGACTATGAGGCGGCAGCCAGACTGCTTGAAAGTTTGCTGAGAGGAACGTAAGGTAAATGGAATTGCTGAAGCTGCCGAAGAGGGTATCGATCCATATCTCCACCAGTTACTCCAACCGTTCATTCGGTCGCACCTACTCTCTTTCTGCGGTAATAGCTATCCTTTCGGCTATAGGTGGATTTGTGTTGGGCGTGATTGCCATGCTGGTCTTCTCGCTCAAAACTTTCATAGATTGGGCAGAGGTGGAGTCGTTGCGTAACCGTACCGATCAGCTTGAGGGTGCCCTTGCCAAATTGCCTGAAGTTAAGCAGGAGCTTTTAGAGAGTAAGAAGGAACTGGAACGCCTGCGGATAATGCTCGGGATAGAGAAGGCCCCGGATACGGTAGACTATACCAAGCTTGTCTTTGCCTACAAACCTATAATACCTCAGAGGGTCTCCGATACCCTTGATACATCCGATTTCGATTCCACCCAGATAGAGGGAGAGATAGAGGGTTTCTATCCCCAAGTTTTGCCCACGGTCGGATTTCGTATTACCCGTCCCTTCTCTAAGCATCATCCTGGGATTGATTTCGCAACATCGGAGGGGAAGCCTGTTTTTGCTACCGCCGACGGGGTGGTAGAAGAGGTGTGGTTCGATAGTCTTTACGGTAACTGCATTGAGATCCGCCATGGCAAGTACTACGAGACGTTCTATGGCCACCTGCAGTCGGCCATAGTGCGGAAGGGAGAAAGGGTTAGTATGAATCAGATAGTGGGTTATGTGGGTAACACCGGTCGTTCAAGTGCGCCGCATCTGCACTTCGAGGTGCGGCATAAAGGTACCCCAATAGACCCTGCCAACCTCTTCATCCTCAAACGAGAATACAAAGGAGGAGCATATGAGCAATAAAGAAGGAAAACTCGATACCTTAATTGGAAAGGATACGGTGATTACGGGGAACATCAAAGCCAAGGGCAGCCTGCGAATTGATGGAACGCTTGAAGGAAACATTACGGTCTCCGACACCTTTACTGCCGGCGAGAGTGCCCGCGTTAAAGGGGATGTTCGTTGCAGGGACGCTTTCATTGGTGGGAGGATAGAGGGTAACGTCTATTCGCAAGGTAAGGTGGAGATGCACGCCGGGGCGAATTTGACCGGTGATGTGACCTGTAAAGGACTTGTGATTCAGGACAGCGTTTTCTTCGAGGGCCGTTGCTCCATGAAGGAGAAGGAGCAGCCGAAGAAGTAACCTCTATGCACTTATCTGCGACCATACTTGTATTCCTGTGGTTGATGCCGCCGCGAGCCGGTGTTAAGCTCCCAGATGAGGCCTGGGAGCGGTATCGCGAACTGGGATTGAACCGGTATCAGGCTATAGCCCTTGCACCATCCGAGGATACGAGGGTACTGGTGGTTGAAGGACCGAAGCGTTTCCCAGTAGTGTTGATGGAGTACTCCGATGTGGAAGCCACCTATGACGACGAGGATTTTCAGCGGATGCTTTTCGATGGCCCGTGGGATCCGGGCACCGCCCACGAGTACTACGA
>JAYELY010000139.1:0-3373 GCA_034717795.1 Caldifarciminota bacterium | reverse complement strand
GATGTCTAGGCCCAAGCGAGAACCGATCAAGCTTCCCCAGGATGCAGAGGAGTTCCTTGCATACCTGCGCGACGAGCGCCGGGCGTCGGAACATACCCTGCGGGCCTATCGTTCTGATCTTGCAGCGTTCATTGAATTCCTTTCCCTTTATCAAGGAAAGAAGGATCTTTTGGATGTCGACCGCTCAGATATCCGGGCGTTCGTAGCGGTGCAGACAAGGTTCGGCTACTCGAAACGCACCATCCAGCGCAGGCTCTCTTCTGCCAAGAGCCTTTTCAAGTTCCTGTGCCGCGAGGAGCGGTTGGCTCGCAATCCTGCCCGGCTGGTCAAGGGGCCAAAACTCTCACGTAGACTGCCTGAGGTCTTTACCCAGTCGCAGATTGAGGAGGTTTTCGATAAAATCCCTGAAACTGAAGACCCCTTGTTGATTCGCGACCGAGCGATCGTCGAACTTTTATACGATGAGGGGCTGCGCATATCTGAACTGGAGGGGCTCGATATCTCAGATATCGATTTCCCCAAAGGAGAGATAAAGGTTTTCGGTAAGGGGTCTAAGGAACGCATCGTTCCCTTAAGTTCCAAGGCCGCTGATGCGGTTAAAGCTTACATCGGAGCGCGGAAATCCGGTCCTCTGTTCGTAAATGAAAGGACAGGCAAGCGCATGGGCGTACGCGACCTGCGCCGCATCGTCAACTACTACCTTTCCCAGCTTCCTAACGCTCCTGCGGTCAAGCCTCATGCTTTGCGGCACAGCTTTGCCACACATCTTCTGGAACGCGGCGCCGATCTCAGGGCAGTCCAGGAGCTTCTGGGTCACGCATCGCTTTCCACCACACAGATCTACACACACGTAGGGGTGAAAAGACTGAAAGAGATATACAAGAAAGCGCATCCGAGAGCGGAAGAGAAATGACAGAGTCATTTATTTCAAATATCAAATTGCAAAATTCAAATTGAAGGGTGGCAATCATAAGTAGGCAACAAGAAATGGCAGAGAGGTTCTTGGATTTCGCGGTTGGGATCATCAAATTGGTTACCAAGATCGATAAGACATCAGTTGGTCGACACATAGCGGGGCAGCTTACGCGCTCGGCGACCTCGTCCGGAGCCAATTACGAAGAGGCGTGTGGGGCGGAAAGCAGAAAAGATTTCTTGCACAAACTGCAGGTTGTTTTGAAAGAGTTACGCGAGTCCGTATACTGGCTGAAGCTAATTAAAAAGGCTGAACTCGTCTCTGAACAACAATGTGTTTCGTCGATAGATGAGGCTGTTGAATTGACAAAAATCGTTGCAAAATCAGTGATAACGGGGAAGGGGAAGAGCTAAATTTGCATTTTGCAATGAGACAAGTCCTTTAAGGAGGAGATTATGAATAAGATTCGTTCAACTACCGTCCTCGGTATGCTGGATCGCAAGCGCAAGATTGCAGTCATCGGCGCTGACGGCCAGGTGACCCTTGGCGAGACGGTGATGAAGCACACCGCGCGCAAGATCCGCAGGATAGGCGATCACATCCTTATCGGATTCGCAGGCTCCACCGCCGACGCCCTGACCCTTTACGAGAAGTTCGAGACGAAGGTGAACGAGTATCCTGCAAACATCACACGTGCGGTGATCGAGCTTGCCAAGGAGTGGCGGATGGATCGGGCTTTGCGCAGGCTTGAGGCGTTCATGGCCATCCTTGACCCTGAGCACGCGTTCGTGGTATCAGGTTCCGGAGACATCATCGAGCCCGACGACGACATCGTAGCCATCGGCTCGGGCGCACCCTACGCTTTGGCCACGGCAAGGTCACTTGCCAAACACTCCAAGCTTTCAGCTCGCGAGATAGTCGAAGAATCCATCCGCATCGCCTCGGAGATTTGTCTTTACACCAACGCGGAGGTCCATATTGAAGAAGCATCGTAGCCTTATCCTGGTTCCGTTAGTCCTTTTAGCCCTTGCCGGATGCGTGAACCGGTACGCCATTGAGCGCTGGGATTCCGAGCCGGTCATCAAGGTGCTGGTTGCGGAGAACGTCCCATCTGTCACTATAGAGGCCAACGGCAACCACACCCTTTCCACCGCTGCGTCATCCACGCCGGTGCTCGGGCCGGGTAGCTGGAGCATAACTGGCGCGTCAGGTTTGAGTGTCATGCTCAACGGTACCCAGCATCTTACCAACCCAAGCCTTCCCCTTAAGGTCGCGCCCGACGAACACGCCTTGCTCAAGCTTAACGGTCAGCCCTATCGCGGCTGGCTTGCGGTCACGCCCGGAACGTCATCGGGCTTCAACGTCATCAATCTTGTTCCTTTAGAGCAGTATCTTTACGGCGTGGTGCCGCGCGAAATAGGGGATGGCTCCCCGGACATCATGGCCGCAATTGAGGCGCAGGCGATATGTGCCCGCTCCTATGCCATCTCCCACTTCGGGAGGCACCGCAGAGAGGGATTCGACATCTATTCAGACACCCGCAGCCAGGCCTACTCCGGGATGTCAAGGGAGACCCGATGGTGCACACAGGCGGTGGATGCGACACGGGGGCTGGTGGCGTTCTCCGGAAATCGGCTCCTGGACGCGCGCTACCACTCGACATGCGGCGGCAGAACCGCCAACTCCGAGGATGTGTGGTCCTCGGCGGTTTCGTATCTGCAGAGCATCAAAGATAAGCCCCTGTTCGGCAGGCCCTACTGCTCCAACTCCCCTCACTATGAATGGAAGAAGCTCGTTTCTAAACGGGAGTTCTACGCAACGATCGCGCGGATGATCCCTGCAGGCGCTAAGATACGCTCGTGGTCGCTTGAGATCAACCCCAAGTCCAAAAGGGTAGTGAAGATGATAGTAAACTCCGATAAGGGCACGTACGAGATAAAGGGTCCTTCGCTGCGCTCGGCGTTCGGTCTTAAAAGCACCTGGTTTAGGGTCAAGGAGCGGGGCGACGCGCTGCTTTTTGAGGGCCACGGCTGGGGACACGGGGTTGGCATGTGCCAGTACGGAGCCATGCAGATGGCGCGGCGAGGCAAAAGCGCCAAGCGAATTATCAAACACTACTACCAGGGCGCGTGGGTGGGACGGTTGTATCGCTAGATTCAGGCAAGGGGCTTAAGCCCCTTGTCTACCCTTTCCCCTTTATCCCCTTCCACCAGGGAAGGGGAATCTGCCGCAGGTAGATAGCCATTTATCCCCCCTCCTCGGTGGAGGTGGTGTTCACCTTGACAGGTCGAGTCATATCGGGTGTCGTCTTAAAGGAGGATGTCATCGTAGAGCCGTTTCATAAAAGGTTCAACATCGAAGTTCACTTAGAAAAGAAAATTGAAGATTTTAGCTCGTAGGGGCTGACCTTTAGGTCAGCCCGGGTATTAATCAAGCGGGCCGACTTGAAAGGACTGGGTC
>JAYELY010000138.1:0-3381 GCA_034717795.1 Caldifarciminota bacterium | reverse complement strand
AGTTCCCAGCACGCCTCGACCTCTTTCTCTGCCGGTCCTGTCAATGAGATGCGTATCGTATCTCCAATCCCATCCAGTAATAACGGTGCAATTGCAGCGGTCGAGCGTATCGCACCCTCGAACGGCAGTCCGGCCTCGGTTACACCCAGGTGCAGGGGATAGCCGAACTTTTCGTGCATCGCACGGTAGACCTCGATGGTGGTCAGCACATCCGAAGACTTGGCTGCAAGCACCAGATCGTCAAATCCAAAGTCCTCAAAGAGCTTTACCGATTCGGAGAGTGCGGCAATCATCGCCTCGGCTGTTGGGTGCTTGAATTTTTTAATGATTGCCGGCGGCAGGGAGCCGGAGTTGACGCCTATACGGATGGGTATCCCTCGGTCTTTCGCGGTCATAGCGATCTTTTTCAGGTCTCTCTTTGACCTGATGTTCCCTGGATTGATCCTTAACTTGGCAGCACCTGTCTCGATCGCGCCCAGGGCAAGAGCAGGCGAGAAGTGCACGTCCGCGATCACGGGAATCGGTGATTTTTTAACGATCTCAGCAAAGCTCTGAAGAGCTTCTTCATCCGGCACAGCTACCCTTACCAATTCGGCGCCGGCTCGATAAATCTTCCTGATCTCTTTGATTATCTGAGGTGTATCGTGAGACTTGGTCATGGTTTGGACTCGGACCGGTGCACCTGCTCCGATCCTCACCCCACCAACGCTCACCCAGCGCCTGCTCATTCTTCTCCCGGTGCCGAGATTCTTTCGATCTCGGCACCCACGCTTGCGAGTTTATCCTGTAGTCCTTCGTAGCCCCTATCCAGATGGTAGATTCTCGATACCGTCGTGGTTCCCTTTGCGGCAAGCCCGGCAAGCACAAGGGCTGCAGATGCCCGCAGATCGGACGCCATAACCTGGGCGCCTGAGAGATGATCGGTTCCTTCAATCACTGCGGTGTTTCCCTTGATGGTAATCTGCGCTCCCATGCGCTGAAGCTCCATGGCCTGCATGAACCGGTTCTCGAAGATGTTTTCGGTTATAAGGCTGGTTCCCTCTCCCATGCTGAGCCATGCCATGAGCTGGGCCTGCATGTCTGTAGGAAAGCCCGGGTAAGGAGCGGTATTGATTATAAGTGGTTTTGGACGTTTCATCATCGAGACGGTTAAATGTTTGCCGCTTGCCTCGATCTCCGCACCCGCTTCAAGCAGGGGCTGGATAACGTTACCCATGTGCGCGGATGGAGCGTTTTGCAGGATCAGCCTGCCTCTGGTTATGGTCGCGGCCACAGCGTAGGTGCCTGCCTCGATCCGGTCAGAGATATTGGTGAACTCGGTGCCGTGAAGTTTTTCGACCCCCTGGATGACAATCTCCCTGGTTCCTTCCCCTGAGATAGAAGCGCCCATTTTGCGCAGGAAGCGGGCGACCGTGCATACCTCTGGCTCCGCCGCCGCTCCTATGATCCTGGTTGCCCCTTTTGCGAGCACCGCGGCCATCATCACATTGATCGTAGCTCCTACGCTTGGGCCTTTGTTTCCTTCAAGGAATATCTCGGCGCCTTCCAGTTTTCGAGCCTGGGCGTTAACGTAGCCTTCTTCAACCTTTACCTCGGCACCCAGCTTCTCCATGCCTTTTATGTGCAGATCAATGGGACGCGCTCCTATGGCGCAGCCGCCGGGCAAGGAGATGCGTGCGTGGCGAAGTCTTCCCAGCAGAGGACCGAGCGCGTAGTAGGAAGCCCTCATCCTGCGAACTATATCGTATGGAGCCTCGCCTTGGGGATCACGGGCCTGGATACTTATCTGATCGCCATCACTTCTCACCTCAACGCCGAGATGGGTAAGCAATTCGGTCATGGTGCTTACGTCAACCAGGCTGGGGACGTTGGTTATAACGCATGGCTCGGAGGTCAAGAGACAAGTCGCCATCAGGGGCAGGGCGGCGTTCTTTGAACCCGAGATGGTAAGTTCCCCGTGTAGGGGATGGCCTCCTGAGATGACCAGTTTATCCACGGCTTATCCTCATATGATTAAGACGCAGACCAGTGGAATGGGTTAACCTACCTCTATTTATCAGAGGAGAAAGAAATAGCGCGCCCGATAGGACTCGAACCTACGGCCTTCACGTCCGGAGCGTGATGCTCTGTCCATCTGAGCTACGGGCGCACTAATGGCGTCTCTTTCTCATCAGCTTGCGTCTTTTCTTAAACTTGTGACGCTTTACTTTCTTTAGTTTACGTTTACGACCACAGGGCATTTATTGAACTCTTCTCCTTTATTTTTGCATTACTATCTGTTTGAGTAGTTTGGAGGGCTTAAAGGCGGGTACCAGGCGTGCCGGTATATGTATCTCCTTGCCAGTTCTTGGGTTACGAGCGATTTTGGCGTTGCGCTGCTTTGTTTTGAAGACCCCGAATCCACGGATCTCGATCCGTTGGCCCTCGGCGAGCATACGAGAGATGTCCTTAAGGAAAAGGTTTATGACGATGGCGATGTCCTTCTTGGTAACCCGTGGACCTATCTGCCTCTCGATCTCCTCAACTATATCCGCCTTACGTACGCTCATGAGGCTCCTCCTTTTTTCCTAAGGCGCGGTAGTGCATCATCGGTTTCCTAGTAACTTTCCTTGCGCATCTTTTGCGCTGCTCCACGTTACAGGAAAAGCGAAACTTATCTATCACCACGGATTATATCCACAAGCATGGGACGTGTCAAGTCTTAGCATTGCTTCCCAAAAATCCACCCTGGCGTTGCTTTTCCTAAGCTGGACAAAAGCTGGTCAAAAGCTGGTCAAAAGGTGGACAGGGGCGCGACTGCGTCGCGATTTCAAATTTCAAATATCAAAATGCAAATTTCAAAATTAGAGGAGGACAAGAGCTGGCGATTACAGATTGGGATTTGCGAACTTTTTGCGTCAGCAAAAAGGAGCATTTATTCGGGGTCCCCGGACGGATGCGTAGCAGACGTCTGGGGTGAGAAAAGGTGGACAAGGGCGCGCTGGCGCGCGCATTGCAAATATCAAAATGTAAATTTTAAATTGCAAATTGAGGAGGGAAAAGCCCGCTCTCCTAACTTGAACTCAAAAGAGGACGCTTGCTTGAAACGTTTCATCATCTCAGCCAGATTGCTCTTTTCCTCACCAGCAAGAAGAAGGTGTAGATGGTCTGGCATGAAACAGTAGGCTAGAATATCAAAGTATGCCTTTTTGCATTCGGAGTAGAGAATTTCCAATATTGGGTTGATGATTTTCTCTTCCGTGAAGATCGACGCCTTATTTGTACTATGCAACCAACTGCGTCTCATGTTGGCCTTCGTCCCGAACGGCGGGACTGTCGTCTAGTTTAGGTTGTCTGATTATAGACAATTTCTGATAGGGCGTCAAGTACCCGATTCCTCCG
>JAYELY010000137.1:3977-17210 GCA_034717795.1 Caldifarciminota bacterium | reverse complement strand
ACGAGCATGTGGTGCCGGACAGGAATCTAAAAAAACACTTCGAGCTTCTGGCCTACTCCTCATCGTGCAAGGTTGAAGTAATCCGCCACATCGAGCGTCCACTGTGGGGGGTACAGTTTCACCCGGAGCGCTCGGGTGCAGCAGGCAAACGGCTTGCCGCCAACTTTGCGCGGATCGCGGCGAATCCCCCCGGTCTCTAAGGGACAAAGAAACCGCAGATTGAAACTCGTTTCACTCGTTTCCCTTCTGGACGCCGATTACACGGATTACGCCGATCGGATTTGATCTGTGAAATCTGCGTCATCTGCGGATAAGCATTCGTCTTGACACGTCCCAAGGCGCTCATATACTCCTGAATGCACAAGAGACTCATCGCTGTAACACTTCTTCTGCTTGCCTGCGGCGGCAAGCTGGGGGTTAAGGATGCACGGATTGCGCCGTCCGAGGACTGGATGGGGATATATATAAATAATGCCAAGATCGGCTACGTCTACTCCAGGCAGGAGATCAAGGGGAATACCTACCGGTTTACCCAGAAATCGACGATGAAACTTGAGCTTTTAGGCTCGGACGAGGAGTTCGCCACCAATCTGGTGGCTGTGACCGATAGGGATCTGAACCTTGAGGAGTTTACCTTTGACATCTCCTCCAGGAAGCACACGTTCTACGCGGAGGGCAAGCGCGATGGTGAGGTGATAAAGGTGAAGATCGAGACCGCGGGCAGGACAGAGACCAAGGAGATCAAGGCAAAGGACGCCCTTATCTCGCCTGCGCTTGCCTCCTGGGTTGCGGCGCAGTCGCCAAAGCCAGGGGACAAGCTGAACGTTACCGTATTTGAACCCACCCTCTTGAAGACCCTGCCGGTCTCGATCAAGGTTATTGCACCGGAGACCCTTACGGTTAATGGGGAGCGTATCCCTGTCCTTAAGATGGAGACCCGTATGATGGGGTTAAAATCCGAGGCCTGGGTGGATTCCATAGGCTCAAGCGTGAAGGAGATTCAGCAGCCGGGTATAGTGATGATCCGCGAATCCCGCGAGAAGGCGCTTGAGGAGATCTCCGGCGCGGCAAAGCTCGATCTCTTAAGCTTCTTTGCCGTGCGACCTGACTCGGCTATCCAGAATCCGCGTGAACTGAAGGAATTAAAGCTGAAGGTCAAAGGACTCTCTGCAGACGAGGAGTTGAGCATATCCTCTTCCACCCAGAAGGCCAAGAAGATCAACGGCGGAGTAGAACTCACCATAACCTCGCCCGACACATCGAAGATCAAGCGTTCCAGTCTGCCTATGAGCGAACCCGGTGAATTTCTTTCATCCAGCTTCTACATCCAGACCGAAGATCCGCAGATCAAGCGGACGTCCAGCCGGATCGTAGGGGATGAGACTGATGCGATGAGTGCTGCTCTAAAGCTCGTGAACTGGGTCTATCGCAATCTCAGAAAACGAGCAACGGCATCTGTTCCCTCGGCGGTCGAGGTATTAGAGACTCGTGAGGGCGACTGCAACGAGCACGCCATACTTCTTGCAGCACTTGCCCGGGCCGCAGGAATACCGACAAAGATCAACGTCGGATTGGTTTATCTCAACGGAGCCTTCTACTACCACGCCTGGAACTCGTTTTTTATCGGCGGAACCTGGGTTCCTGCAGACGCCACCTTCGGCCAGCTGCCTGCCGACCCCACCCATGTTCAGCTGCACGAGGGCGAGCTTGACGAGCAGGCACGGGTACTCTCGGTAGTCGGCGAGATTGAAATAGACGTTATATCTTACAGGTAGCCTTGTTTCTCATATTCCTGCTTTTAGCTCAGCCTCTGCAAAAACCCGCGAGGCAGGAGGTTGTGAGAGAGGCGGTTCAAAAGGATTCGGCCTATCAAGATACAACCTATCAGGATACGCTAAGAGGCGGGGTGTCCCAGGTCAGGTTCAAAGCCGATACGATCATCTTCTACACCGATACAAAGGATGTGCTCCTGTTGCATAACGGTGAGGTAAGCTACGGGGATATAACTGTTTATTCAGACTCCATTCGGTTCTCAACCCAGAGGAGGATGCTTTCGGCATACAAGGGGGCAAGGCTTAGGTCTTCAAGCGACAGTCTGATAGGCGATGTGCTGCACTACGCGGTCCAAACCCAGAAGGGTGTGATGGAGGAGGGGCGCACGCAGATAGAGAAGGGTTACTTCTCCGGTCAAGGCATCTGGCTCGTGGAGGAGAACACCATCCATATAACCAACGGCTACTACACGACCTGCGAGCACTACCCGCCGCACTACGATTTCTACGGCAGCGAACTTAAGATTCTTCTGAACGATATGGTTATCACCCGACCTATCATTCTGCGTGTCCGGCGTATCCCTGTTCTGGCCGCACCTTTCTGGTATTTACCCATCGGCAATAAGCGTAAATCAGGACTTATGCCGTTCAAGTTCGGTCACAGCGATGAGGATGGCTGGTTTGCGAAGATGCTCCGCTACTACTGGGTGCCTAACGACTACTCGGACGTGCTCTTCAGCATAGACATCATGACCCGTAAAGGTTTTCGTCCGGGGGGTTACTTCAACTGGCGTTACGGCCCCAGAGGAGCTGAGTACGCTTCCGGGAGCTTCAACCTAAATTACATCAACGAGATAGATACCCGCAAACAGCGCTGGAGACTTGGTTTAAACAATACCAGCTATATCCCTGACGGCACCCGCCTAACCGCCGACATCAACTTTCAAAGCGACCAGCGCTATATCCTCGATTACATAGAGGACGAGGATAGTCTTACAAAGCTTTTGGATCAGAGAACCCGCTCGGATGTATCAATCTCACGAAATCTCCTTGGCAGACCTACGGCCATTTCCGCTTCCCGCACCGACGATCTGACAACCGGTTCCTACACGATGACACTGCCTGTGTTCAACTTCTCGTGGCCTACCGCAACGCTCTGGGATTTCTTTACCGTAAATTTTGGAAGCTTCGGCGTCAATAACCAGTACCGTCATGACGTAACCCAGATTATAGACACCCTTGGAGATACGTTGGAGACCATCGAGGATTTTCGAACAACCAGGTTCTCACAACCGCTTACCCTCTCATGGAGCTACAACCTGCTTGGTGCCTACACCTTTGGCCAGTCATGGGGTGCAAGCCAGGACTTTACCTGGACCTCCGACAGCCTGATCCGGGACGCCAGTTACTTCCTTTCCAACTCGTTCGGCACTGAACTTTCGCGTATCTTCGGGATATACATCCTGGGGATGAACGGGATGCTGCACTCGGTAAGACCCACAATCACACACACGATCACCCCGGCAAAGGGGACGATCCATCCCTGGGTGGTGTACCCGCGTTTTGATACCACCCTTGCCTCTCACAGGGTCAATCTGAATATCGCACAGTCCTTGCAGGCAAAGTTCCGTGCTCGTGGGGATACAACGAGATTCAGGAAGCAGGATCTCCTGACTCTCTCAACAGGCATCGGTTACAATCTTCTTACCGACAGCCTTACGCCGGCCACGGCCACTATCTATTTGCCTTCAGGTTTACCTGTCCAGGCCAATGTTAACATGAGTTACAACATCTACACCGACAGCTTCTCCATCAGAACCAACGCGAGCGCCAGCCTTGATAAGCTGCTGTTCCCCTTATTCGGGCTGCGGGAGCGGGGAGTAGTAGAAGAAGATACCATACCCTGGGACAGCCTGGGGATTGAACGTGGGGATACGGCAGCATTCGACAGCATTGTGAGGCTGCAGCCCCCTGATAGTATGGTCAGAAGTGAGGATTCGTTGTATCGCCCTTACGAGAAGAAGAAAACCTTCCTGGAACGATTCTCAAAAAGCAAGCTTTCCCTTGAGAATAGTTGGGGTATTCGCAGCGACTCCCTGGGAGGTGTGGGCAAGTCCGACCACATGGTATCTGCCAGAACCCAGTTGTTCTTGCCGTTTGAGATCGAGCTGAACCTGAGCGTGGCCACGAATCTATCGAACCCCAAGGAACGCTGGCAGGACTACATCGCGAGCTACAACCTTTCTCTGGTCAAGGGGCTGCACTGCTGGGAGGCGGTGTTCGAGGTCACACCCCAAGATGCGTTCGGCTGGGGGTTGGATAACCTAGAGTGGAATCTTTACGTACGCATCAAGGAGCTTCCCGATATCCAGTTCGGCAAGGGCATGCTCAGGCGGCTGGGTGAGTAGATAGTATTGCCAAGCAACGCCGCGGGAATCCCGAATTCAACACCTTTTTGCCACTGAGTAAAAAATCTCAAAGAAGAAATCTCAAGGCATCGTTGTCACGCAATAAAGAGCAGGTCGGGGAAGAGCAGCGAGTCCTGTAATAGAAGAATAAAGGGACAATCTCGGGCGTCATCCGGTTCACATCAATAAGCAGAATCGCTTCAGCTTTTTCTTGACACCCCACGTCCATCACCTATAATCAACCCCTATGAGTATAAAGACTTACGGAGCCCCGATACTGCGCTCCAAGACCAGGCCGGTGACCGAGTTCAACGAGGAGCTTGCCAAAACCGTTGAGCAGATGAAAAAAACAATGCAGGAGGCCAACGGGGTCGGGCTTTCTGCAAACCAGGTAGGCATTAATAAGGCTCTGTTTATCGTGAAGTTAGGCGAGGAGGTATACGCATTCGTGAACCCTGAGCTTGTACCCTTGTCGAACGAGAAGGAGAACACTGAGGAGGGATGTCTTTCCATCCCCGGGGTGTGGGTGGACGTCGAGCGCTACCTCAAGGTGCGTCTTCGTGCTCAGAACATCAAGGGCGAACCGGTGGAGGTTGAACTGGAAGACTACCTCGCACGGGTGGTGCAACACGAGGTTGACCATCTTGCAGGGGTGCTGATCATTGATCGCATCGGCCCGGACGAGCGGCGCCGCATCGCCGAGCAGTTGGAAGAGATCAAGAACAAAGTCTCATAAACAAAACGGAGGGTTGATGGCTAGAGCGTTTCTTTTCCCGGGACAGGGCTCACAATACGTGGGGCTGGGTGCCGATCTATACGAGACTAACGAATCACTGAGATCGATATATCACTCAGCAGACCAAGTAAGCGGTCTGGAGATCACAAAAACCATGTTCGAGGGACCTGAAGAGAATCTGAAACAGACCCAGATAACCCAGCCAGCGCTTTATGTGCACTCGATCGCGGTCTACAAGTTAATCGAGGAGAAAGGGTTAAGTGCGGATGTTTATGCCGGCCACAGCCTTGGCGAGTTCTCGGCGTTGGCGGCAGCAGGGGTCTTCTCGGTCAAGGACGGTATCAAACTGGTCTCCAAGCGAGGTGCGCTTATGGCTCAGGCCAAGGAAGGCAGTATGGCCGCTATCATAGGGCTATCCGATGATGCGGTTATCTCCATCTGTGACGGCATAGCCGAAGTCTGGCCTGCCAACTTCAACTCTCCAGGCCAGGTGGTGATTTCCGGTTCACCCGAAGGTATCGAAAGAGCCATGACAATTGCCAATGAGCAGGGAGCCAAAAGGGCGCTTCCCTTGGCAGTGTCTGGTGCGTTCCACACCCCGTTTATGGAGAAAGCGGCGGATGAGTTTTGCGCCTATCTCGATCAATTTGAGTTCCACAAGCCCAAGGGTAAGGTAATCCCCAACGTTATCGGTGAGCCGACCGATGACCCTTCGAAGATCAAGGAGATGCTTGCCCGCCAGCTTACCTCGCCCGTGCTCTGGACAAAGACCATGCGGACCCTGACCGCTTTAGGTGTCACCGAACTCTACGAACTCGGTTCTGGCAAGGTGCTGTGCGGTCTGGCCAGGCGGGGGCTTTCCGGAGTCACTTGCGCTTCGGTGGGTACGATTGACGAAATCAACGCATTAATTGGATGAGGGATGCTCTGTCCGCGATGTAAGATAGGGATGCGTGAAGAGAAGCGTTCGTTTCACAAGAAACGCAAGTGGCGCTGTCCCCGGTGCGGCAGGGTGAAGATGCAGAAGGTGGGGGCAAAAGGTGAGAGAAAATCCAGACGTAAGGAGTAGGGACGACGCATGCGTCGCCCATACGATCCCTTTAAACGGGGTCCCCAAGCGAACGCGAAGCGTTCGCTTGGGGTAAACTTAAAACTTGCGGATGACCGTCTTGGCGATCTCCTTCAGGGTCTCGAAGATGCCGATCCCCTGGGTGGCGACCGACTCGAAGTAGGGCACCCTTTCAGGGTTCAGGAGTCCCTCCATCTCCGCGACGGTCATGAGATTGGGCAGATCGCGCTTGTTGTACTGCATCACGTACGGTGTATCGGAAAGCCTGAGGTTGAAGGTTGCGAGGTTATTCCTCAGATTATCGAGGCTATCGGTGTTGTCCTCACGCCGTTCCCTCTGCGAGTCGGCAACGAAGATGATGCCGTCAGCACCCCTGAGTATGATTCGGCGCGAGGCGTTGTAGAACACCTGTCCCGGCACCGTGTAGAGATGGAAGCGCGTCCGGAAGCCGCGTACTCGACCCAGATCTACAGGAAGGAAGTCGAAAAACAGGGTCCTGTCCATCTCTGTAGCAAGGGTGATCATCTTTCCCTTGGTATTCTGATCGAGTTTTCCGTAAATCCATCGCAGGTTGGTGGTTTTACCGCCTAGCCCCGGGCCGTAATATACAATCTTTACGTTGATCTCTCGGGTTGCGTAGTTTATAAGAGCCATCTGGTGTTAGCCAAAAAGTCGGTCGAGTTCGTCTTCGATGTCCTTTGAGATGTCCTCGATCCTTGGTTCCTCCTCCGGCACGGCCTGTTCTTGGCCGCCGAAGATGTCCTCAAGTATCTTTGAAAGGGTCTCTGCGGCGTGTTTGACCCGCACGCGGACAAGACCCAAAGTGGTGCGTTGATCGAAGATTACGGCGATGATGATATTCCGTACAAGAGCTTGGAAGTAGAGATGATCGCGTTCGCCCTGGTGGTATAGGGTGCGGAACTGCTGCTCGCCGATGAGTTCAGCAAGTTGGGATGTAGCAGCGAAGTCAGCCGCCGCAAGCGTTGCAAACGACTCGAGATCTATCCTTTCGGTTTCGCCAGCGTTCGTAATCAGGTTCCCGTCGCGATCCACCAGAAGAACCGCCTTGGCGTCGGACTGCTGCAGGAGCTTCTCGATATTCTCCTTGATCGCCTGGAATCCCGACTCAAACAACTTGATGCGATCAATCAACATGTTTAGGCGCTGGTTGCCTGCTCTTTTCGCAACAGGACTTCCCACCGGCGATTGACCTCGGCCTGAAACTCCTCAACCAGATGTTCGTTGCCAGGCTTGAACAGGTGTCGGAAGCGTGCCTGTAGCTTTAGGAAATCAACCAAGGGCTTAGGCTCACGCGGCTTCATGTTGATATTGTATTTTCCGTCCTGCCACTCGTACAGCGGCCAGAACAGGGTCTCTACAGCAAGCTTGGAGATGTTCACGGTCTGATCGGACGGGTAGCCCCAGCCGGGAACGCAGGGCGAGAGAATGTTGATGAACGAGGGGCCGTCAGCGGCAAGCGCCTTCTCTACTTTTTTAATAAGATCCATGTAGTATCCGGGTGTTGCCTGTGCAGCGTAGGCAGGATCGTGAGCGATGATGATCTCGGTCAGGTCCTTTCGTTTCTGTGCCTTGCCCGGTATCTTGGTCCCGGCGGGAGAGGTGGTGGTGTGCGCGCAGTAGGGGGTGGCTGACGAACGCTGGTAACCGGTGTTCATGTAGGCTTCGTTGTCGTAGCATACGTAAAGCATCTTGTGGCGACGTTCAATCGCTCCTGAGAGAGACTGCAGACCGATGTCGTAGGTGCCGCCGTCGCCGCCGAAGGCGATGAATTGGATCTCGTCCTTTATCTTGCCCTTGCGCTTCATGGCTCGATAGGCCACTTCCATACCCGATACGGTCGCAGCCGAGTTCTCGAAAGCGTTGTGCACCAGGTTGACGTTCCACGCGGTGTAGGGGAAGATGGTGGTGACCACCTCCATGCATCCGGTACAGATGCCGGTAACAGTAGGTTTCGAGCCTGCGGCCAAGAGTATCTGGCGGAAAGCGGCTGAAGCCGCGCAGCCTGCACAGGCACGATGCCCGCCTACCAGACCTTCCTTGCGCTTAGAGAGTTCTTTTAGGCTAGCCATCTCATTCCTCCCCGCGAACGCCGAGGTATGTGATTAACTTCTCTGGTTTGCCGGTCTTCGCCACCTTCTCAATCTCGTCGTAGACCCTTATGATATCGGAGATCTCGATGTTGCGGCCACCCAGCCCGTATACGTAGTCGGTGAGAAGGGGTTTTTTCTTTGCGTCGTAGAGAATACCGCGGGTCTCAAGGAACACCGGGCCGCCGAAGTCGGCCATGGTATCGGAGCGATCCATAACCGCCACCGCCTTGAACTTGCCAAGTGCGGCCTTTATCTCCTCCACGGGCAGCGGACGCCACATCCTCATACGAACAAGACCTACCTTGCGGCCCTGTTCGGCAAGCTCATCCACCACCTCCTTTGCGGTGTCGGCGGTGGAGCCTGCTGTAAAGATCGCTACATCGGCACCATCTGTCTTGTACTCTTCCAAAGCTGGGTAGTAGCGCCCGGAAAGCTCCGCATACTCTTTGGCCACTCTTTCATAAGTCTCAAGCACCTTGCTGAAGTCATCTATCTGCGCGCGCTTGTGCTCAAAGAAGTAATCCTGCAGATCAAGCGGCCCGAAGGTCTTGGGATTCTCAAGGTCCAGTGCGGAGAATCGAGGTTCGTATTCACCGATGAATTGCTGCACCTCTTGGTCTTCCAGGACTTCCAATCGCTCCATCGCGTGAGAGATGATGAACGCGTCGGTGGAAACAATGGCGGGAACGGCCGTTTGCTCGGCGACCTTGAGTGCGATGATCAGCGAGTCGTATGCCTCCTGGGAGTTGGCGCAGTAAAGCTGCATCCACCCGGCCTCGCGGGAACCCATGGTATCCGAGTGATCGCAGTGGATGTTGATGGGCGCGGAAAGCGAACGGTTTACGAGAGCAATAACAATAGGAAGACGGTTGCCGGCTGCGATATAAAGGATCTCGTGCATGAGTGCTAACCCCTGGGAAGAGGTCGAAGTCATAACCCTGCCGCCTGCAAGCGAGGCACCCACGCAGGCTGAGAGCGCCGAGTGCTCGCTCTCAACGGCCACGAACTCGGTGTCCACCTCGCCGTCGGCCACGTAGTTTGAGAAGATCTGCACCACCTCGGTAGCCGGGGTAATCGGATAGGCGGCTACAACGTCGGGGTTGATCTGCTTCATGGCGTAGGCCATGGCCTCGTTGCCGGTCTTGGCTACAGTCTTCATTTCTCCTCCCTGATCATCTCGATAGCTGAGGCCTTGGGAGGGCATATCTCGGCGCATATACCGCAGCCCTTGCAGTAGTCGTAGTCTATTCCTGTCATCTTGCCGTCTTGAACCGTGATTGCCGTGTCTGGGCAGGTGATCCAGCAGAAGAGACAATGGATGCATTTTTCCGCATTCCATAAAGGACGCATACTGCGCCAATCGCCAGTCTTGAACCGCAGGGACGTCGCCGCTTCATCGATCAGGCAGCCCGCAGGTAACTCCTTCCAGTTCATTGGCCTATCAAACTTCATGCTCATGCGACCTCCACCTCGTCATAGGCTCTCTTGATGGCGGTGACGTTTCCTTCGATGATCTCTTTACGACCGCGGAACTTCTCAGCCAGCTTCTCCTTGATAGATGAAAGCATCGTGTTCCACTCAAGCGCGCCAGTCACCTTGACCATCGCACCCAGCATAACCGTGTTGGGAACGTTTTTTTTCAGTATCTCGACCGCGATCTTAGTGGCATCCACCACGGCAACCTTTGCATCCGAGACGCCCAGCTTCTTCTTTATAACCTCTGCCTTCTCCTGGGTGTTAACCAGAATAGCACCGCCTTTCTTGAGGCCTTCGGTTACGTTTATGGACTCCAAAAGGCTTGCGTCAAGCACCACCACAACGTCAGGGTTGGTTACCTGAGTGTGGATGCGGATCGGTCCGTCTGAGAGACGGTTGTACGCCTTAACCGGCGCACCCGTACGCTCAGGGCCGTATTCCGGGAATGCCTGGATGTATTTGCCGGTTTCCATGGCCGCTTCGCCAAACAGGAGTGCTGCGGTCTTTGCACCCTGTCCACCGCGGCCGTGCCAACGGACTTCAAAGTATTTCTGCATGCGACCTCCGAACAAGATTATTAAAATTTTACGCCTCCAAGGTGGGTTGTCAAGGAACATGAGTTCGTGCGCGGGGAGATAGTTACCAGGGTGGAGAGGTCGAAGGAGTTGTTAGGAAAAGCGTGGATCTCCCTTAGGGTTGACAAACGTGGTGTGCCGAGGGAGATTCATCGCCTGGAGATAATGCTCCTTTTGTCCTCCGCGCACACGTGCCCCGCAGGGGTAAAAGATCACAGGTTTAACACCGAGGGGTGCGAGTTGAAAGTCGGCCCGATTTGTTAACATTCGGGTTCGTCTAACGCGAAGCGAACGTCAGACGGGGCGTGAACATCAACCCGTACAGGTAATCTTCTGTAATTTGAGAAGCGGATGCTGACATATGTTAAGCTGGCTATCCGAAGCCGCCTGCGCGTACAACGGCCAAGATATCCAGCGTCAAAGCCACACCCCAGTGAAGGAATGCTCCCGGGATAAAGCTTCGGGCGCGCAGAGCCAACCATCCCAGGGCGATGGCGGCTATAAAGGAGCCGTACGCCTCAAGTTCAGGTTTGCCTATGTGAAGCAGAGCAAATGGGAGGGCGGTGGCAAGGATGGCCCAGTTCCCCATCTTTTCCTCAAGCCCGAATAAAAGAAACCCACGGTTGAGAAACTCCCAGCCGAACATGTGCAGAAGGTGGACGCCTTCCCAGATGATAAATATCCTCAGGCTTGTCCGGGCAAGCCTGAAAAGGGGGTATGTTTTGGCAAACGAGGGTTGGAAGACCGCGAAGCATACGAAGGGAAACATGATAGCAAGGAAGATAGCCGCATCACGCCAGCCCACACCTCGCCCCAGCCTGAAGCCGAAGTGGCGTAAGCGGTGCTGGGGGAAAAACTTCTTGGTCGGTGGAAATAGCCAGGAAAGAATCGAAAGTATAAGAATGACAATTACAGGCAGCAGCACGAACCACAGGCCGTCTAGGGCCATCTTTTCGGCAAACCTCGCTTGCCCACCGAACAGGTCGAGTCTGAAAAGCCTGCGGTGATAGCGGGGGAAGATTAAAACAAAGCTGTATACGGCGCATACCACCAAGGGGCCGGCAGGACTGAGAAGTTTCTTGAGCTCTTTCCAATAGTAGGGAAGAAACCTCTTAGACGTGGTGGAATTCAAAGTAGCTTTTTCCACAGGATCAACCTGGGTCCTTACTAATGCCTTAGAAGAAGCGGAAGCTGATCTTGCTTGAGATCTCGGCGGAGAGGCCTTTCACCTGCGTGGAGTGGTTTAAGGTCAAGGTGTTCGACATTACGAGGTGGTCTACTATCAGGTATTCGAACCGTCCGGTCAACTGGTTGTGCAGGGCAAAGCTGTAGTCTTCTGTTTCTTCCGGCCTTGTACGGTCAACATTCAGCTGGTAGGTTCCGACGATATCGACCACTGAGCTTACCTCGTAAAGAACTGAAAGCAGCAAGCTTGCGTGTATTTCCTTACCGAACTTCTCCGAGGTGAATGGTAAGCGCAGGTTTGACTTTTCAATGAGCTGGCTGCGAAAACCAAGGGGATGGGCAAAGTCAAAAGCCAGACTGGCGAACGCGGCGCGGCCGTCAGCTGTATAGGCGGGAAGCAGATCGTAGCCTACCCCTAGGTTTACTTCGTATCCGTAATAACGCGGGGAGATGTATTCCTCAAGCACGTCCGTGATGATCAGGGAGCCGGCGCTGCCCAACTTCCCGTTATGCAGGAGATTGGAGTTCCTAAGAATGCTTTCAAGTGATTTGTAGTACTCTCGTTCCCAATAGTAGTGCCTCTCTTTGTAGGTTCGTTTGGCTTCCGGTGCCAACTCCCTTGCGAAACTCATCAATGTTCCCAGGGGCAGACTATCGAGTAGCACGCCTTGAACCAGCATCCCTTCTTCGATCCGCAGAGCACGGACGAGCGGGGTGGCGCTGACGAATCGGCCGTAACCCAAACCGATAATGGCTTGCGTCGCAGGATAATCGTAGGTGGTCAGCACATCGCCTTCCAGTTTGGCGAAAGCCAGGAAGTCCTTGCCGGATATGAAATACCTGTTGTATTTCGCCCCCCACCGACTCTGGTAGCTGATCTGTCGAGTGCTGTCTGTAGCCGATGTATCGCTATCTAAAGTATCCTGCTCGAAGTTAACGCTCAGGTTGCCGAAGAGGTTGACGTTGTAACTCGAGGAGAGTGTGGCACGGAACCTTTCGAAGTTGAGGGAGACGTTTCCAAAGTTAGAAACAACATCTCCTCCCGTCATACCGAAGTGATAGTTGAATCCGGTGGAGATAACCTGGGCACTGCTCTGGTCTACATCGTACTCGGTTAATTTCAGAGCGAGCAATAGGCAGGGAAGCAACACTAGAACAACCGTTATTCTTTTCATGCATCCTCCTTGGTGGGTGGAGGATTATACGAATGAGGCAATCGCTGTCAAATAACTTGTAAGATTCAGCCTGTCCGACACCTAATTGCTTGACTCTTATCAACTTAGGGGTAAACTTTATTGTATGTTGAGCCTTATTTGTCTCGTGGCCGCACCGTTAGAGGTCCAGCTATCTCGAGAGACGCTGCATCAGGGAGAGATTTGTTACCTTTCGGTGCAAACATCTGAGCAGGGGCTGCTTTCCCTTTCCTACCGCGGTGAGCCCTATCCTTTGATTCCGTGGAACGATGGCTTTGTATCGCTTATCGGTACGTCCTACAAGACATCGGCGGGTCGCAAGTCAATCCGAATCACCTTTTCTCAAGGATGGAACACTGAGGTATTCGACACCGCTATCCGTGTGGTTCCTGCCGAGTTTCGCAAGTCGGTTATTACCTTGCCTCGCTCTAAGCAAGCTACAATAGATACCACCAGGCAGCGCCGCAAAGCCGAGGAGTACGAGGCGGTAGTCAAAGCGATCAACGCGCCGTCTGAAGAATACTACTCAATTTTGCCTGAGATATTCCCCTGTCCCAAGAAGATCTCAGGTACATATGGGGATGAGCGCTGGACAGGAGGCCGCAAGCTCTGGCACCATGCAGGTCTTGATTTTGCAGTGCCAAGCGGAACCCCGATCCTTGCACCCTGCCCGGGCAGGGTGGTGATGGCGCGCGATACCTTTATCCG
>JAYELY010000137.1:0-3877 GCA_034717795.1 Caldifarciminota bacterium | reverse complement strand
CCGAAACTCGCCAGGAACCTGGCTACCGCAGGCTTCGACGTCGTGAGCCTTGCCAACAACCACGCACGGGACTTCGGCTATGCAGGCATGGCCGAGACCAGGCGGATCCTCGACAGCCTTGGCATCCGGTACTCGAGCAAGCAAGGCGAGGTTGCAGAGTTCTTAGTAGACAGCCTCAAGGTTGGAGTCGTTGCCTTCTCAACCGGTTCTGCGCCGCGCTCCATCCTGAATATCGAGATGTGCCGCAAGGAGGTCGAGGAGTTGGCACATCGGTTCGACATCCTCATCGTGAGCTTCCACGGCGGCACCGAGGGCACCAAGGCCCTGCATACCGAATACAAATTCGAGAACCTCTACGGCGAGCCGCGCGGGAACGTAATCGAGTTCGCGCATACCATGATTGACGCGGGTGCCGACCTGGTGATAGGTCACGGGCCGCACGTCCCGCGCGGGATGGAGGTCTATGAGGGCAAGCTCATCGCCTACAGCCTTGGTAACTTCTGTACCTACCGTTGCATGCAGCTTACCGGAGAACTTGGCTACGCTCCTCTTCTTGTTGTCGAGGTGGATTCTATCGGCAACTTCCTGCGCGGTGAGATTCACTCGTTCCGCCAGTTCCCTCCGGGCGGGCCGACAAAGGATACCACCGAAGCGGTTTTTAATCTAATGCGGTCGCTTTCAATCGCTGACTTTGAAACTTCAGCCCCCTCTTTTTCCGAAAACCTCTCGTTCTACCCTCCTGCAGACTCAGGTCTTTCAGTCGAAGAGATCGAGGCCGTGCGTGATTCACTTGACGCCTTGAGCATAGTTGAACCGGATACAGCAACCCCTGAGGTTACGGAAAGCGTGGATTCCTTCCTTACAGTCATCCAGGAGGAACAGGATACCTCAGATGTATCTGATGAGGATTTACCCCTGACTACTTCATCAGCGCAAGTCCCCAGTACCCCTGAAGATGCGGACTCGGTTGCGGTCCCGGAACCTGATTCAGCTAATCGGTCTGAGGGTGAGTAACTTTTAGTTCGGTGATCTCCCAAGATTCTATCCTTGTGGTAGGGGGAGGATTGGCCGGGGCATCCGCCGCACTTGAAGGAGCCAAACAAGGTGTCCGGGTAAAATTGTATGAGATGCGGCCCAACAAATCGACCCCTGCCCACACGAGTGATCGACTTGCCGAGCTTGTCTGCTCCAACTCCTTAGGGTCGATGCGTATCACTCGCGCACAAGGATTACTCAAAGAAGAACTCAAACTCCTCGACTCCGAGCTTCTCAAGATCGCACAGGGATGCGCGGTTCCGGCAGGCACGGCTCTTACCGTTGATCGTCAATGCTTCGCCTCAAAGGCAACTCAGAGGATAGAGGAACATCCGTTGATCGATGTAATCCGAGAGGAGGTTACAGAGATACCTCGAGGATTAACGATCCTCGCAAGCGGCCCCTTGACCTCCGACGCTCTTGCCACTTCACTGAAGGAGTTCTGCGGTGAGGATTTCCTTTATTTCTACGACGCGATAGCCCCGATAGTGAGCCGGGAATCCCTTGATAGCACCAAACTGGTTCAAGCCTCCCGCTACGATGCAGGCGAGGCGGGTTTCCTCAACGCATTCATGGACAAGGAACAGTATCTGGATTTCTACAACGCACTTATCGCGGCCCAGCAGCATCCTCTTCATGATTTTGAAGGCAGCTCCTTCTTTGAAGGTTGCCTCCCTATAGAGGAGATCGCGAGAAGAGGGGAGAGGTCTCTGGCGTTTGGCCCGCTGAGACCGACCGGATTCCGAGACGCGGAAGGGCGTCGTCCATACGCAGTAGTCCAGTTGCGGCCCGAGGATAAAGCAACCACAATATATAATCTCGTCGGCTTCCAAACCAACCTTCGCAATTCCGAACAGGAGCGGGTGTTCCGTCTGATTCCAGGTCTTGAACACGCCTGCTTCCTGCGCTACGGACGCATGCACCGCAATACCTACATTGAAGCCCCCAAGCTGATCGAATCCACCCTGCAGTTCCACAAACGCCCCGATCTTTTTATCTGCGGTCAGCTTTCCGGCGCCGAGGGTTATCTCTCGGCAATCGCCACCGGGCTTGTGGCAGGCTTGAACGCATCACGGTTGCTTAAAGAAAGGCCTCCCCTCGAATTCCCTGACCAGACCATGCTTGGGGCGCTGCTCGCCCGTCTTGCAGGCAAGGGTGAATACGCTTCCCTTGCCGATCGCTTTACCCCGATAAAGCCTATCTTTGCCCTGCTTCCTTCACTCTCGCCTGAACCCAAAGGAAAAGAGGTCCGCCGCAGGGTCTACGCCGAGCGCAGCCTGGAGGCTTTGAGGGGTTTTCCAAAAAGCCTCGACTGATTCCTATCTCTTTAGTTCGCAGATTATCTCTTCTACCTTGAGTTCAGTGAACGGAGCCTCGGTGGTTTCTTTGAACTCCGTTTCTATCTTTTTTGAAAAGCCTTCAAGTTCCTGCGCGTGCGAACGACTCGCTATTGAGCAGCCGTGCCGACGGGAGAATTTCAATAAAGATTCGTAAGGCTTGTCAGAGGTGTAGCGCTCAAGGGTGTAGCGTGCAACGAAGGTGCCGCATTCGGAACAGCGAACATACACCCTGACAGGACAGCCCGGCTCGACACGTACCAGATTCTCGGTTTTCCTTGACCTGCATTTGGGACAGGTCTCTATCTTGACGGCAAAAGACATACGATCTCCTCTTAGATTATGCCTAGGCGAGGCCAGATAACCAAACCAAACATTAAGATGACTCCTATTGCGATTACGGCCACGATTATGCCGGTGCGGAACATGTGCTTGACCTTGAGGAGTCCTGACCCGAACGCGATGGCGTTTGGCGGCGTGGAAACTGGCAGGAGCATTGAGGCTGACGCGGCAAGGGCCACGCCGGCCACAAGGCTGTTGCTTCCACCTGCGAACCCCATGGCCAGGGGAACGATGAGGGCAGCAGAAGAGGTATTCGATATAAAGTTGGTGAGAACCACTGTGAGCAGGATGAATCCAACAAACAGGGCCACAGGTGGCAGCCCCTCCATACCCAGAGACGACACCAACCACTTATCCAATCCGGATACTGCCACCGCTTTTCCAAGCGCGAGTCCGCCGCCCATAAGTATCAAAACGTCCCAGCCCAGGGAACGGAAATCCTTGCGTCCCAGAAGCCCCAGTGAGAAGAAGACAATGGCGGGCAGAAGCGCTACGATGGCGTCCGGGATCCTGTGAAACCTTCCCGTAAGCCAGCCCAGGACCGTAACCGCAAGGGTCATCACCACCACCCACTCCTTCCATTCCAGCTTCTTGGCCTTGTGAATGGAGAAGGAAAGCGCCTTGGTTTTTGGGGGAAAGAGGATCAGGATGAGTATCCAGGTGAGCACAAGCAGGATCAGCGTCGCGGGCAAAGCAATCCCCATCCACTCCAGGAAATTTATCTGGACACCTGCGTCACGCAGGGCGGCGACGGCTATGGCGTTGGGTGGTGTCCCTATGGGGGTAGCCATTCCTCCCAGGTTGGCGGAGAAAGGAATACACAAAAGAAGCCCGATCCGCATGGGGTCTTTTTCATCTATGGAACGTATGAGTGGAAGCGCGACCGCGATCATTAAAGCGGTTGCCGCTGTATTGGACATCCACATGGATAGGAGTGCGGTGACCCCCATGAAACCCGCAAGGATGGCTGCTGGTTTTTTGCCCACCCTCCTTAAGATCGCGGATGCCAGAACCGAATCCAGGCCGTAGCTCTCAAGGCCTCTGGCCAGAACGAATCCACCCAGGAACAGAAGAATCACGGGTGAGAAGAACGGCGCGAGGAAGATCTTGTAGTCTGCGACGGGAAGATGTTGAGCTACGAAGATTGAAAGCAGTGCTGCGAT
>JAYELY010000136.1:0-3396 GCA_034717795.1 Caldifarciminota bacterium | reverse complement strand
AGGGTTATAACCATCGTCGTCGGCATGGGGGGATAAAATACTTGACACCCTATCAAAAGTTGTCTATAATCAGACAACCTGAACGAGACGAAGGCCAACATGAGACGCAGTTGGTTGCATAGTACAGGTTAAGGCACCTGTAAAGAAGAAAACCGCCAAAAAAACCAAAAAGACCGCAACCAAGAAAAAACCCGGCGGCAAGAAGCGCAAGTAACGCGGTTTTCGGTCCTGTTGAGAGATAACGATTAGGACCTGCTGGGCAGTAAAACTGAATAGAGCGAGGCTTAAGCCTCGCTCTAAAATTTTTACCCCATGCCGGCGCTTCTCAACACCGCGGCGCCCCTATTTCATGAGTCGAATGGAGAACAGACACTCCTGTCTGTTCTAAAAATAATAGCCAAAATAACCATAATTAAACAGATTTCTCAATTTTTTAAAAGAGTGTGGAACAGCCTCTTCAGGCTGTTCTAATAAATCACGCAGGCTGGAGAGCCTGCGCCACACAGATTGACAAAATTAAATAAAGTTTTACAATCAAATTACGAAAGGTTGGCCGAGTGGTTTATGGCGCCCGATTTGGGATCGGGTAGGCGTGCCTCGGGGGTTTAAATCCCCTACCCTATTCTAAAACAAATGAGTAAGGGTCGACTTTAAGGTCGGCCCTTTGTATTCACTCTGTTGGCGTTTCGTAGTAGAATGTGCCTCCATATCTACAGAAATCTTCTTCGTAGAGGTAATCGAATACTACATCCCTGAACTTACTCAGACGTTCCTCCAATATAGATAGATCTCTCTGTGACAACCATGGTTTACAGCGTAGTTGCGCAAGTACACTTTGCATTTGAAAATCTCTGCCGATAACGTCTACAACAAACTTGTAGAATCTTTCAGCATAAGATTCTTGAATGTAATTGTGATTTTTCATTGGGATGGGACCTCCTGCCCCATAGTTCAACAACAGTAGTATTATATTATAGAAGGAAACCTCACTGTGTCAAGCTCTTAGAAAACGTAGGGGCCGACCCTAAGGTCGGCCTCGCTCAATTCTTTAAAGGAGAGCGTGTGGAACAGCCTCTCCAGTCTGTTATATAATAATCGCGCGTCTTGTGCCCATTTTCTTCGGGGTCCCCGCGGGAAAACGAAGTTTTCTCGTGGGGTGGTTATTCCGGTATGGTCGCCACAATCTTCGGAGCCACCTTATACTTTTGCAAAAACTCCCGCCGCTCGAACTTCATGGTCTTGACCCAATTACTATAGACATCCATCTTCCCTGCTTTCTCGAAGAAAATGATTGGGTTGAGGATTTCTTTCGGGACCTTTTCCAGGAGATCGGCGTTTCCAGCAGCGTCGGTGTCCACGATCTCGTACCCGAAGTCAGGGTCCGGTTTCCAGACGATTTTACCTGCCAAAAGTGCCTCAAGCATCGCAGATGAGTGAGGAATCTTAACCTTGAGTGCCTTCCCCGCGTCCACATCCTTCTGATCGCCGCCGATGTAGCCGGTGTTCATGAGCCAGGTCTCGAGATCTGGTATCTGAGCCGAGAGCTCTGCAAACCGGACCGCCTGAAGACCCATCGCCTTTGGGAAGAATGGCTGGGTGAACGGCGAGCGTGTTCTGCCCCGCTCCTTGCCCGCAGCCGAGGTCTTGGTGGTCTCGCCCAGCATGAAGTAGGCCGCAGCCTGCTCGGTGGAGGTGAACCTGACGATACCCGGCATGGCCGCGTCCGGCCCCTCGTCCCGGTTCAGGATGCCCATCGAGCGCACCGGTGGGATATCCCGCAAATCCCCAGCACCCTCGATCTTTGACATGGGGATCACCGAACGTCCGTTCTGAGTCCAGACAAGGAAATCCCAGCCGTCGGCAGGAATGTCGTATTCATCGACCTTATCGTCTATATCCACCAAACCGCTGATGTAGGCGTCCACGTTCTCAGGCAAAGCGCCGGTGATGATAAGGTAGTCGCGGAGCCTTTTAACCTCTTCAGGGGTTAGACGACCTTTGGAGAAATCGAAACCGCCCTCGGCATCGGTGTACACGTTTTCCAGCCACGCGGTGGGATCGAGGGTGCCGTTGTAGATGATAGGCTCGGTCTCCTCCTTAAGCCCCCAGGTCTTGGCAAACGCGCCGTTCTCGGTGATGGAGATCTTACCGCCCGGCCACAGGCACACCATGTCGTCCTGGATGGGCTGGGTCAGCTCGCCCTGTTTGGAAAAGGTAGTGGTGGTCTTGCCGGTGCCTGAAAGACCCTTGATGGTCATGATAAGACGCTCGCCGCCGATGGTCACCGCCTTGGCTCCGGCGTGCAAGACAAGGCCGCCGCGCTCGTAAACGTAGTCGTTCAGCATTCTTAAAGCGCCCTTCTTTGACTCGCCGAAGTAGTCCGCGCCTATCACATAAGTCGTGTAGTTTTCGAGATCTACGATAATGGCCTGCCCGCCTGGCATGTCGGGAAGCGGAAATTCGGGCACCATAACCACCCGGATCACCGGTCTGTACTCTTCTTTAAGCTCCGCAGGCGTCTCAACCGCCTCGCGCGGGAAAGAAAGAATCTGCTGCATACCGGCAATGTTCGCGCACGGCATTGTATAAAGCCACTGGATAGGGAATCGCCGCTCGCCCAGCCCGTAGTAGCCCTGAATCTCAATCAGCTTGCCCTGCAGTTCCACATACTCCCACACCCGGCTTAGGATTTGCTCGGCGCGCTCCGGGGCGATCACCTTGCTCGAATATAGGTGCGCGTCAGGCTCCGGGGCGATGATGTAGGTGTAGCGAGCCATGCGCGCCTTGTTGCGGGCCAGCTTGTTTATGCTGCCGTATTTCGTAACGTAGCACGCGGGAGAATGCTCTAGCGCCAGCCGGCGAAGGGCGGCCTGCGTGGGGTTGGCGATGTATGATACGTTAAACGGGTGCGGCTCCTCGCCGGGCGGCACCCGCCTGACCTTGGCCATTCGTCCTCCTGGGTTTAGCTCAAACCTAAGCCTGTTGCAATGCGTATCTTACTCAGGGAAACGGGAATTGCAAGCGGTCGGCATCGTAATTACTCTACTGTTTTAATAGGCGACAACTCGTCAGGTTTACATTGCACTCGTCACGATTTACGGGGTCCCCGCGGCGACGCGTTAGCGGCGTCGTGGGGTAAAAAAAGCTGGTCAAAAGCTGGTCAAAAGATGGACAAAAGATGGACAAAAGGTGGACAAATTGGGGGAATTTTGGGTGTTTTTGAAGGTTTTTGAGGTTAAAGACTCCTACAATAGGGATTGGCATATTAACGGGATAACTACCAACATGGTGGTACAGAGATTGGATATGTAGGTTAGTCAGTTTTTTGTTAGTGTCAAGTGATTTAACCATATCGGCCTCAATAATAACGGGATGAAGTATCAGCACCCCGGGGTC
>JAYELY010000135.1:0-3397 GCA_034717795.1 Caldifarciminota bacterium | reverse complement strand
ACCGAGTGCGGGGTTATAGGTGCCGCGATCGAGATGGCCGAGGCGTCAAAGGCAGGACTCGAACTGCACTGGGACAAGATCGTTGTCCATCCTGAGATACGCGCGATATGCGAGATGTTCGGCATGCAGCCGGAGATCTCCATAAGTGAAGGAACGCTGATACTTGCGATCAAGGAGAACCACTGGGAGGCGTTCAAAAGACACATGGCCGCCCGCAACACACCGGTAACCCGGATAGGCCGCTTCCTTCCTGCATCCGAGGGAATCATGGTCATCCGTGGCGGCAAGCGTGAGCCTCTGGAACACCCCAGGGTAGACCCGTTCTGGTCTGCGTTCGATAGGGCGATGCAGGGATGAGGCTTCCGCGTCTGTACGCCGTAACCGACGAGAAGGTGCTGCCCAACCATCTGCTCCTGGAGAAAGTACAGGAGGTGCTTGAGGCCGGAGTGAGACTCCTTCAGGTTCGGTTCAAGAAGACCCCGGCTCGTGAGCAGTTAAGCCTGGGTCAGGAGATCAGGGCACTCACCGGCAAATATAACGCCCTGCTTGTGGTCAACGACTCGCCTGAGCTTGCCAAGGAGATAGCCGCGGACGGGGTTCACCTTGGAGCGGATGATCCACAAGTTCCTCAAGCGCGGGAAATCCTCGGTAATGACGCGATCGTCGGTGTCTCCTGCTACGAGGATATGGCGCTGGTCAGGCGCTGGTCGCAGAGTGATGTCTCCTACATAGGCCTTTCAAGCCCTTACCCTTCGAGCACCAAGCACAAGGAGATGGTATCCTTGCCTCGATTCAGGGAACTGGTTGCGGCAAGCCGCCTGCCCTGCTATGCGATCGGAGGGATTACGCCTGAGAGGGCAGGCCAGATGCTCGATGCCGGATGCCACGGGGTGGCGGTGATCTCGGCTGTCTTTGGTGCCGGAAACCCTGCTTATGAAACCAAAAGGTTCCTTGCCGAGCTGGATCGTCTCACCTGGTAGGTTCCTCCCTCCGGTTTTAGGAAGGCGGGCCGACCTAAACGAACTGGGTCAAAACCACTTGAAACCACAGATGAGAACTCCTTTCAGTCGTTCTCCTTCGGAGCACAGATTGACGCAGATTAAGACAAGAAGTGAATCGAGGTAAGTCGAGTAGATACGTAGCTTGTGCGCCTTAAATGCGCGTCGTCAATTCGATGATTATCGAGAAAGTCGTAGGATTGGATCTTTTGGCACAGATCCTAAAGGTCGGCCCCTACGAGCCTGGATTCCGTTTTATTTCAAGATAAGAGGCGGTCTCCGCGTCCTTATATAAAGGGCTAACCCTTGACTTGGCGTATAATGAGTATAGAATAAAGGTTCAAGGGTTCCAAGGAGGCCTTATGGACGCAAAGAAGTTCGTATGCTTCTTTTGCCCTGCTGGGCAAAGGAGTTTAATAATTGTGGTGAGACCCAATATCGGTATCTGGATCTTATGAAAACAAAGGAGGTTTGATGTACTCGAAGGAGTTGTATAACACGGATCCTGAAGTATTTGCCGCTATCCGCAAAGAGACCGAGCGGGAACATGCGGGGCTTGAGTTGATTGCATCGGAGAATTTCGTTTCAGAGGCGGTGCTTGCCGTCCTGGGGTCGGTATTGACAAACAAGTACGCCGAGGGCTATCCCTACAAGTGGGCTAAGGAGACTGAGGAGATAGACTACTCCAAGTACGGACGTTACTACGGTGGATGCGAGTTCATTGACGAGGCGGAGAAGCTTGCGATCGAGCGAGCCCGCGAGCTTTTCGGCGCTGACCACGTGAACGTTCAGCCCCACTCCGGAACAACCGCCAACATGACCGCCTACTTCGCTCTGGCAGAGCCGGGCGACACCATGCTCGGTTTAAACCTCTCGCACGGCGGCCATCTCTCGCACGGGCACCCCATAAACTTCTCAGGAAGATTCTTCAAGGTGGTGCAGTACGAGGTCGATCCCGAGACCGAGCAGATAAACTTCGATACCCTCTTGAAGCTGGCCCGTGAGGCGAAGCCGAAGATAATCGTTGCCGGCGCTTCGGCATATCCAAGAACCATGCATTTTGATAAGTTCCGCGAGGTGGCCGACGAGGTTGGAGCCTACCTGATTGCCGACATCGCTCACATCGCAGGGCTTATTGCGGCCAGGCTTCACATCTCGTCCATTCCCTATGCGGACATCACCACCACCACCACGCACAAGACGCTTCGCGGCCCGCGCGGTGCTGTGATCATGTGCAAGAAGGAACACGCAAAGACCGTTGACAAGGTAAGCTTCCCCGGAATGCAGGGCGGACCCCTTGAGCACGTGATCGCCGCCAAGGCAGTGGCGTTCAAGGAGGCTCAAAGCGAGGAGTTCGTTCTCTACCAGCGCCAGATCGTGGCCAACGCCAAGGCGCTTGCCGAGGGATTAGCCAGGCGCGGCTACCGGATGGTGGCGGGCGGCACCGATACCCATCTCATGCTGGTCGATCTGCGCTCCAAGGGCGTTACCGGACGCAAGGCCGAGCGCAGGCTGGAGCGGGCAGGCATCACATGCAACCGCAACACCATCCCCTACGATCCTGAAAAGCCATTCGTTACCTCAGGCATCCGACTGGGAACACCGGCTCTTACCACCCGCGGCATGAAGGAGCCTGAGATGGCAAAGGTGGCTGAATTGATAGATGAGGTGATCTCCAACATCGAAGACGAGGAGGTCTATCCACGCGTTCGCGCCAAGGTCCGGGAACTCTGTGAGAGCTTCCCACTCTATGCGGAGCGCCGCAAAGAGTATGATAGTATTTCAGCCGAGGGCGAGTAAAGGAAGACATGACAGGTATTCTTGATCTTATCGGCCGCGAGGTTCTGGATTCACGCGGCAATCCTACGGTTGAGGTGGAGTGTTTGCTGGATGACGGCTCATCGGGCAGGGCCATGGTTCCTTCGGGCGCATCCCGAGGCGAGCTTGAGGCGATTGAGCTTCGCGACGGTGATCCCAAACGCTACGGCGGCAAGGGTGTTCTAAAGGCGGTCAATAACGTAAACACCGCGATCCGTAAGACCTTGGTTGGTGAAAGCCCTTTTGATCAGAGAGTTATTGATGCAATCCTGGTCGAGCTGGACGGCACCCCGAACAAGTCAAAGCTCGGCGCAAACGCGATCCTGGGCGCATCCCTTGCCGTTGCCAAGGCCGCGGCTGAGAGCCTTGGCCTTCCCCTGTACCGTTATCTCGGCGGTATCGTCGGCTACACCATGCCCGTTCCTCTTCTCAACGTGATCAACGGCGGTGCGCACGCTGCAAACAACCTCCAGTTTCAGGAGTTTATGCTGGTTCCTGCAGGATTTACGAGCTTTGCCGACGCGATTCGTGCAGGTGCCGAGATCTACCATACACTCAAAAAGAAGCTTGCAGAAGCTGGT
>JAYELY010000134.1:0-3414 GCA_034717795.1 Caldifarciminota bacterium | reverse complement strand
ATACGCCTGTGCTTTAGAGGCTACTTTTTTAGGCAATGGCTGCGCGCACGTCAATAAATACCATATGTTAGTATCTACAAAAAAAATGTCGGAGGGCTGTGGGATATCGCTATTTATATCAATTATTTTAGCTTGGACAATGTAATTGGTTGCCATTATTCTTCCTTGAAGAGTTCCTTAAGGATTTTATCCACTACTTTTCTTAGTTCAGGGTCGCTGTAGTATCTTGCAGAGTTCTCTAATACTCTCTCTAATACGTCATTGCCAGGCTTAGTGATGTTGATTATTTTCAGTAATTCTTTTAACCTTTCCAGTTTTATATCCTTTAGTAATTGACCGATTGCAGCATTGAAAAATGGAGAGGCGAACACACCTACGCCCTCAAAATCTAGTATTACTGGGAGCCCTTTTTTTAGTCCAGGATGAATTAACTTATAGATTCTTTCACCATCCTCGGGGGTGATACAATCAGGTCCGACTATACTAAGGATTTTGATCTCCTTGTTCATTCTACTCTCCTTTCTGAACAGGCAAATTGTCAGTCATTTCGTGAATGAAACAATAATACAGCTTTTCGTCGCAATGTAAAGAGATATTAATGAGAGTTCCCTCAAAGGGAACTTGTCCTCTAGAATAGATCTCCTTTCCTCCTTGGATCAGAGAATAAGCTTCATTACTGAATATCTCGAGTTTTCCTTTGGCGACGCTTACAAATTCTTTCAACAACCCTAGACCTAAGCCTCTACCAGTTCCACTAGGTTTAGTGCTTATTCCATCTCTGAAAGCCAATTCTAGTGCAATTGAATCAGGAATGTTAGTCGAGATTTTTAGTTTCGATAGAAGATTGCGCACGTTATAAGGAATCCCTACCCCAAAATCTACAACGGTTAAATCCAATTTAGCAGATTTAGGATAGTGCTGCCCGCAACAAAATATTCCGACCGGAGTGTGAGAGTGTTCAAAGGCGTTTTCATATATTTCCCAGACCCTACCTACAATAGCGTTACTTAGTTCTTGGCTTACATGTACCCAGCCACGACCAAGCCATAGAACTTTGAGGTAGTCCATCAAGAAATTTTTATCCTTCGATCTTTCTTCTCGGTAAGGAATAGCGTTACCTACCTGACCAACATCCGAAGAACTAAAAGCTGACAAAAACCGATTTCTCTCTAGATTGTTAAGGATTTTCTTGTTAAGGGTATGCCATGCGAACGCAACTCTACAACCTCTATCTTCAAGTAAACGAGCTAATCCCCCGAGGAAAGCTACGGCGTTATGCGCCAGAAAGCGGCATTGGGAAAAGTCGAAGGCGACGTTATCCAAGCCTTCCCATTGGTTGACGTCTCTTAATATCCTAAACATCTTGTCGTAGTCGGATCGATAATAACCAAGAGTAGGAATGTTAATTGTCACTTTGCCTTCTCAAAGTTTTGTTGTTTACTCACAATGATTTTTTCCTACCTTTGAATTTTGCTTCTAACCTTGCAGAAGTCAATCGAATCCTGACGAATTTGTCTGAGTATAGGTATTTTGGGATGAAAGACAAGCCCCCATCCTCCATTTGACAGCCCTGCCAAGTGCCACACGGACTTTAAGTGAAAGCGCCGGCCTCTGCAACTCAAGGATCTCCTTCTTCGAGACAACCTACTCAAGCTTGGGCAGATACGCCGATGTGGTCTCCTTGGATATACGCAACCCTACAGTATGTACTGGCTGAGGTCTTCGTCGGCGACGATGGAGTCGAGCTTGGCGCGAACGGCCTTGCCCGTAACCTTAATCGCCCGCTCGCCCGACTCAGGAAGGTTGAAAAGGTAATCCTCCAATAAGGTGGTCATCACCGTATGAAGCCTGCGCGCGCCTATGTTCTCCGCCCGCTCGTTGACAAGCGCCGCGATCTCGGCAACCGCCGCTATTCCGTCCCTGGTGAACGAGAGCCTGGCGTTCTCGGTCTCGACCAGCGCCTGGTACTGCTTCACGAGCGCCGTCTCCGGCTCGGTAAGGATGCGTTCGAAATCCTGTTTGGTCAACGAGTCAAGCTCCACCCTTATAGGCATGCGTCCCTGAAGCTCGGGTATCAGATCCGAGGGCTTGGTCTTGTGGAACGCGCCCGCGCCGATAAACAGGACATGGTCGGTGCGAACCAGTCCGTACTTGGTTGATACGTTGCAGCCTTCAATGATTGGCAGAAGGTCGCGCTGCACCCCTTCGCGCGATACGTCAGGGCCATGACCACCGCCTGTTCCCTCGCCCACCGCGATCTTGTCTATCTCGTCTACGAACACGATCCCGGAGTTCTCAGCGCGCTGCTTGGCCAGCCGGGTTACCTCTTCGGTGTCCACAAGCTTGGCCGCCTCCTCCTGGGTCAGTATCCGCAGGGCTTCCTTTACGGTTGCTTTGCGCGCCTTTTGCTTGCGCGGCATGGCGTTTTGAAGCATGTCCTGAAGCTCCACGTTGACCTCGTCCATTCCGCTCATGCGGAAGAGATCGAACAGCCCTGCCGGTTCACGTGAGGTGTGGATCTCCACCGTGCGTTCGTCCAGCCTGCCTGCGTCAAGCATCCTTCTGAGCTTGGCGCGTGTCTCGGCGCGGTTATCGGGTTCCCCTTCCCTGGGCGGTGGCATGCCGGGTAAGAGAAGGTCTACCAGCCGCTCCCGTGCGTGTTCTTCTGCCTTTGCCTGAACCTTTAAGGTCTGCTCCTCCCTCGCCATCTTGACCGAGATCTCGACAAGCTCGCGGATCATGGACTCAACGTCCCGGCCAACGTATCCGACCTCGGTGAACTTGGACGCCTCGACCTTGACGAACGGCGCCTCTGCCAGCTGGGCAAGGCGGCGGGCGATCTCGGTCTTGCCCACCCCGGTTGGGCCGATCATCATGATGTTGTTTGGATATATCTCGTCACGCAAGGGACCCTTGACCATTTGTCGGCGCCACCGGTTGCGAAGCGCTATGGCCACCGCGCGCTTGGCCGCGTCCTGTCCGATGATGTAGCGGTCAAGCTCTCTGACTATCTGCGACGGCGTGAACATACCGTTCTGTATCAACACTCCCAACGGAGCGCCAGGTTTCTCCAAAGCTTCAGCCATGCTTCTATGATAGGTAAGATAGGCCTACTGTCAAGTTCGATAACGCGATAGCTGGTATAATACTTGTAAAGGACGCACCCTCTCCCAAGGGGAGAGGGAATGGTTCTCCTCTCCCTTTGGGAGAGGAGTTAGAGGTGAGGGCAAGGCACTACATCACCGTGTCTCTAATAATAGGATTGCTTCGTCGCTTGGCTCCTCGCAATGACACCCCCACCCTACCCTCCCCCATCAAGGGGGAGGAAATTATATGCTCCTTTTTTGCTTCGCAAAAAAGATCGCAGTATAGAACTGTCCTCGGGGTCCCCGCGGCGTCACCTGTCCTGCCGTC
>JAYELY010000133.1:0-3435 GCA_034717795.1 Caldifarciminota bacterium | reverse complement strand
TTAAAGTAAATCGCTACTTCTCGCCCACAAGCTGAACGTGCAGTGTTCGATTGCGCGGGCGGTTGTCGAAATCTATGAATACAACCTGCTGCCAGGTCCCAAGTATCAGCTTGCACGAGCTGAAGGGAATTGAGGCAGACGCTCCGATAAGTGCCGAGCGCAGGTGGGAGAATCCGTTGCCGTCACCCCAGGCAGCGTCGTGATGATAGGATCTGTTTGAGGGAAGTATCTTTTCCAGAAGCTCGGCAAGATCCTTGAGTAAGCCTGGCTCGTACTCGATGGTGGTTATCCCGCCTGTGGAGCCGGCAAGGATTACGCAGCATATCCCCTCTTGTAATCCGCTTCCGGTAAGGATCCCTTGCAGCCGGGGTGTGATGTCGTGGACGTCCGAGAACCCCTTGGTGCTCAGGTTGATCTTGTCTGAATAGACTGCCATAATTCAACCTTGGCCCAAAAGCTTTGCCGCCTGAGGACTTAATTCCCGGTAACCGAGCTCAAAGGACCGCATGAACTGTGCACGAGCCTTCTCCTTTTCACCGAGCGCCAGAAGCACCTCGCCCTTGTGGTATATGGCCGAGGCGTCGGTAGGATCGGCTGCAAGCGCACGTTCGAGATGTCCCAGCGCCTTCTCGGTCTCGCCAAGATAGAGCAGCGCTATACCGAAGTCGCGCCACTGCCACGCGGCGATCTTGCCCTTCTTTTCTTCGCTAAGTGATTCGTAGGCCTGGACCGCTTCGGTATACCTGCCCAGTTCGAACGCCGAGGACGCCATCACCTCCATAGCGGTGAGATTGCGTTTGTCTTTTGCAAGTATATCAGTGGCCTTCTGGATCGCCTCTTCAAGTCGTCCCAGATAGCTGAGCGCCTCGGCATAGTAAACAAGTGCCTGATCTCCCGTAACACCCGTAACACCCGTAACACCTGAAACGCCTGAAACGCCTGAAACCCCAAGGGCATGAAGCTGTTGAAACTCATCGGCCACCCTGTCGTACTCTCCGTGTTCGTGATAGAAGAAGAGTTTTGAAAACAGCGTTTCAGGATCAAGAACCACTATCTGGTCTGCCCCTTTGAAACGCGCAATCTCCGCCCCCTTGCGTGCGATCTCAAGGGCGCGCGAACGTTCAAGGCCTTCGGTAGAACTGTCAAATATCACCGCACTGAAGGTCGCCTTATCGCGTGCGGCAAAGTTCCGTTTAAGTTCTGTAAGCTTTTCAATAACTCCCTTGGCTTCGGGTACAGAGGGTAGGAATCCAATAAGCTCGCTTGAGATGGTGCTTACCACATCGCCAGGGACGGAAAGCTTCTCAAGCTCCGCGGCAAGGCTGCTGTATAATTCCTTAAGGGTTGCCGAGCCCCTCTGCTCGCGGATGGTGGCAAGGTTATCGAAGAAGAAAAGAACCAGTATGAACCTCTCGCGCCCCAGGCTCTCCCTGAGCCTTGCGTCAAAGAGCGAACGCGTAGAAAGCCTGCTTGCTTTTCTACGATCACGTTTTCTGCGGTCGTCTGAGACTCGCCTGCCCCGCTCGGACGGTGGAACCCACTCCAGGAAGAACCCAGCGGCAGGGATAAAGGTATCGCCTCCGCGTCTTAGGGCAAACGAGACCTGGGGCTGGCACATGATCACCTCAAGCTCGCCCAGTGAAAGCTTCGGGAAGTATCCGATGACCTTTTGCTGCGAACCGGGCTGGATTATAGGCTCCGAGCCGGTGAACTTGCGGTTATCGTAGACGCGGAACACGTCTCCAACGTCAACCCCAGCATCGCTTCCCAGATCAATGGTGGTGATGCCGGTGCGTTCGTCGTAGTCGAGCACGGTGCCGCCCTCCGCAAGGATGCGCTCGAAGGCCATCACCCGATCCCGTCCCAGCTTCTTGGCCACGTAGGTAGCCACATCGGCCCGCTCATACAGCTGATCAAGCTCACCAAGCAAAGACTGCTCAGAGGTCCGCAGGATAACCGCGCTGTCGGCTGTGGCGATTCCGATGCTTGCCGTAACCTGGGGTAAGGAAGGCACCTTGAAATCAGGGTTTGCACTGCGGTAGCGCTCCACCTCCTCCGCAGTAGGTATCTTTGCTTCTCTTATAAACTTACACAACTCTTCTCCCAGGGATTGGGCCTCGTTCGCTGAAAGATAGGGAACCAGTGCCCCGAACTCCTCGCCGCCCAACCGGGCGAGCAGAACCTCTCCAGATTCGCTCTCGGTAAAGAAGGAACGCACCTGCCGGGTGAAAGAGCGCAGCACCTCATCCCCGAAGCGATGCCCTAGGGTATCGTTAATCCCCTTGAAGTGGTCAAGATCAAGGTGGAAGAAGGAAAGCGAGGGGCTTCGCGGTTTGCGGCTACGATCCCTGGGGGCGGAGGATTTAGCATCCTTCTTGATCCGATTAGCCATCTCAAGCATCTGGATTCTGAACGACTCCTTCTTCAAGAAACCGGTAAGTCCGTCCCGATCTCGCTCCTCCTCCAGTACGAAATTACGCATCAGAAGGGCAAGTAACCCTGAAATCTTTCCAGGATCCAATCCGGAGTCTTCTTTGAATGAGACGGCGGCCACAAGTCGTCCCCTTCCTCCTATGGCGAGCAAAAGCTTGCCTTCGTGAATCTTTTGCGAGGCGTGGCCCAAAACCTCACTTAAGGCCTCCATGCTAACACCTCTATCGGCGGACTCGGAAACCTCCTCGTTGAGTATGAAGCTAACCCCTACAAGCTTCGCGTCAAGATCCCGAAGCACGCGGTTAGTCTCCTTGCGGAACTCTTCAAGCGAACGACTCACGACACAGTCTATCCTGACTCAAGCTCGCTGTCAAGTAAACAAACTGTCATCAGACTGCCTACGGGGCTGGCATGATGTTGACAAAAACCACGCCAGCGTTATAATTCTCTACCTTATGAAGGAGGATTATCAATGAAGGTTAGGATTAATGAGGAAGCCTGCATAGGATGCGGCGTGTGTGCGGACATCTGCCCACAGGTTTTCGAACAGACGGACGACAAAGCGATAGTCATCGCCGGTGCGAACTGTGACGAGGCAGGATGCTGTCAGGAGGCGGCTGATTCCTGTCCTACTGAAGCGATTATCATCGAAGAGTAGTTGTCTCAAAAAATTAAGGGGATAGAAACCGCCCCCGGATGGGGGCGGTACAGGAGGTGTTTCTGAGGAGGGCTATTTCTATTATAATCACTAACACCCTCGTGTCAAGCTCAGGCGGGTAACAAAACCCCCAGGTAAGGGATCCAAAAACCTAACTAAAAAGCCCCTATTCGTAGCCCTGTTCGGAATCCCATTTATGGATTGGGTGATCAATGAGCAGGAAAGGCACCCCCCTTTTCGGGAGCTTGCGTCGCTTCCAACATTCGAAAGGAGTTGTTGGCCACGATCGTGGAAATCGCTATGGCAAGCCACAGAAGGATGTGGTGTTGCGTGGAAAGAAACAG
>JAYELY010000132.1:0-3437 GCA_034717795.1 Caldifarciminota bacterium | reverse complement strand
GTGGCCACCAGAGCTATCTTCATTCACCAGATGCCCCCTCGGCTCCCAGCCAAGGATTGGTTCATCCTCGGCATCGAACACCTGAAACCTGGGGTAAGATGTTGCATTCGGAGGAAGGCGAAACTCAACCCAGGTTATCACCAGGTCGCCTGCATCGTTCAGCGCCACACCAGGATAGTCGGAAAAGAAATCATCAGGGAGATCGTCGTGAACCCTGAAGGGATCACCCTGCGGGCCGCCATCGAAAGAATAACGTCTTGCGCAGATCACCTCTGCATCCCAGGCCCAGGCTATGGCAAACTCGCCCTGGTCGTTAAGGCTCACCGCAACCGATCTGTTGTCCCAGCTGATATATCCCTCATGGTCTGTCTGAGGGGAACCCAGAGGGTTGCCGCTCGTATCAAAGAGTTGTAAACGTAAAAAAGCCTCATTAGGATCCGGATAAGGATGTTCTGTCCAGATCAGGACGGTGTTGCCTGCCGAATCCATGTCAAGATGGGAACCGCCTATCTCGTGGGTGTCCGCAACCTTGGTTATCTTGTAGGCATCGGTTAAGGGGCTGCCGTCCGGGTCAAAGAAACGAACGAAAAGCTCCAATTCACAGAAGGGGGGGTAATCAACCCGCAGGTAGTCTACCCATGCTACGGCAAAATGGCCGTCAGAGGCCATTGCAGCGCGCAGGCAACCCTGATGGTGGCCAAGCTCTGCCTCGGCAATGCGAAACGGCCCTACAAGAATCCCGCCCCATAGGGTTAAAGCCAAAAGACTTATACTTAACATCTCGACCTCCTTTTAGTTATTAAAGGCGGATTCACCCCTCTGTCAAGGTTTAGTGGAGGATCACCAGCTTGGCTCTGGCGCTGGCTGAGTTGTCCTTGACCCTTGCGAAGTAGACGCCGGAGGGCAACTTAGGCGCTTGCCAGATTCCTTCTCCTTTGATAGTCTCGGTAAGCACGCGGCGGCCGTCTGAGGAGTAGAGGGTAAGGGAAGCTTCGTCGGGGACATCGTAGCTCAGCCGGTTGAGGGATGCTGAAAGACGGATGGGGGACTCGGTCTGGATAGGAGATTCTACCACCCCAACCCCCATGTCCCAGTCGGTGATTATTGCAAAGGCTTCGAAGATGGTGTCGGTGTTAAGGCGCGAATACACCCAAACGATGCGGTCATCGCAGCAGGCCACAGCAGAGGGCTGAACGTGAGTCCAGTTGCCGAAATTGCTGTTCACAGTATCTGCTCCCCAGGCTGGGGTATACTCAAACAGGTTGGTTCTGCGTGTCGGCTCGTTGTTGATAACCTCACCTAAGAAGCCAGCCCCGTGCTCCCAGGTACGCGGCTTCCACGGGTTGGACGTATCAGGATAGTCATAGTAGCTCCTCGTGTGCGTATAGGCAAAGCTGTCGTTAGGCAAAACGGCGGTACGGAAGGAGCCCCTATAATTACTGACTACGCCAGTGGAATCGCCCCACATCACCGTGCGTATGGGATGGCGGGTAAGGCCTCTGTTACTGAAGACACGGCCAAGAACCGGAATGAAAACGGTGGGACGAGGAGCACAGTAATCACTGTAGAAGACCACGAAACGGTCATTATCGAGCCAGTGTGGCTCGGGGCGGCAGGCGCCGCACTCTTCCCCTCCGTCGTCCAGACGATGTCCCAGCGGCTCCCAGGGAAGGATAGACTCATCCTGTGCATCAAACACCTGAAAGCAGGGAAACATATGTGGCGTGTCAATAAAGTGAAGCCAGGTTACAACTATATCACCTGCATCATTCAAGGAAACCTGTGGATAAGTAAAGTGACCTGGGAGACTGTCCGGTAGGGAATCATGGGCCGGGAATGGGGGGGGTATAGGAACACCATCAAGATCAAAACGCTGAACTCCAATGCAATAACCCCGCTCAGGAAATCTCATCCCCACTGCTACGGCGAACTCGCCGTTGTTCGCAAGGCTTAAACCAATACGTGAATATGGACCCAATCCGATATCATATAACGTCTGAGCAGGAATCAATGGACTACCGTCAGGACCAAAACTCTGGAATCTGATATACCCCGTGTCTTCACCACTCCAAGCTCTATTGTCAGCCCAAATAAGGGCAGCATTACCCAGACTGTCCATCTCAAGGCAAGGATGATATATCCAAGTGGTGGTATCCATAAGCTTGGTAATCTTATAGGCATCGTTTAAAGGATTACCCTCTCTATCAAAGAAACGGATAAAGATGTCAAGCTCAAAGTGGTCAGGTAACTGAAGGCTATCCACCCATGCTACGGCGAACCTGCCATCAGAAGCCATGGCAGCACGAAGATGTACCTGATGATGCCTTGGCTCAGCCTCGGCTATTCTGAAAGATTCCTTGATGATTCCGCTCTGCAAAAGTAGCGGCATTAAAACAAACAAAAGATTCATTGCAACCTCCTTGTGATTAATGATAGGTCTTTCCTATCGCTTGTCAAGGGATGGGAAGCTTGAAGCTTCCCCTCCAACCGTTTATGTCTCTTGCTACTAAGGACGTATTCGATAGCCGGAGCTGGTGCCGTCTCCGCCAAGCCCTAGGGGAGTACTCCGAGTTACATGCCAACCTGCAGAATAGGTAGGCGTGGCGGGTCGATAGTCGAAGCACTCGCCTGGGCCAGAGGTATCCCAGGTGCCTCTCACCAATGAGAAGGTTTGGGGAGGGTGGCCAGGGCCTCTTCTGACAGCCGAACCTGACCAGTCACCGTTACCTTCCTTTGTACTGCTTTGGCCGGTCTCCTTGCCGCCGGTGAAGCGGTTAGCGTTGAGGTAGATGGTGTCGTGGATTGCGCTGCATACAAAAGGGAATGCGGTAACAAAATTGGTATCTGGGAGATAAAACGTATCCCGGGTTGCTGAGTAGGTGGAGTCGCAAGCTATACCGCCGGTATCCGAATAGTAATAGTTGTTGCCACCGTATGTGAGGGTTCCTGAAGAAAACCAGCCGTTCCAGGCTTCGTAGTAGGCGGAAGCGCTGGTAGCGGCCACGAGCATCACCGCAACCGCGGCGATGAGGATTAGCGTTTTGTTTTTATGTCCCACTTTTAGCCTCCTTGGTTTAGTTGTTTTTTTGTTCCCTCCGCTACTACCATCTCGCTCTCATACGGACGCATATAGATTATAGGATAAAGCCATGGCTTGTCAAGGTAACTCTGCCAATTAAAGATGATACTATGTTTTTGGCATTATTTCGCCTAACCTATGAGGGGGGGGGCAACTTAGGAGTGTAATCCTAGAAGGCATGTAGAGAATTAAACTTACGATAACGAGCTTTACTTGCTCGGTTGTGGTTTAGTTACCGCGCCTTGCGTTTGGCTGCAGGCTTGCGGAACCTGGGCGGCTTGCCGTTGGTGATGGTCTCGGTGCCTATCACGCACTCAACGTATCCTTTCTTCTTGCGGTCGGGCAGCTCGAACATGAT
>JAYELY010000131.1:0-3465 GCA_034717795.1 Caldifarciminota bacterium | reverse complement strand
TCAGGAAAGACAAATCGGAGGACGCATTGCGTTGCGCTGTCCAGGGGCTTAAGCATACCCCTACGGCTGTAGAGAGCGCAGAGTTGAATCGGATAGCCGGAGAGGCGCTTCTTAACCGTGGTCAACTGAACGAGGCCTTCGATTACGTTACAATTGCACGCAGGTATGCCCTTACCTGCGGCGATTCTGAGGTTCTCTGTAAGAGTGTTTTGGCCTTAGGGAATGTGTACGCGCGCATGAACCGATACGCCCTGGCTGATAAGGCGTGGAGCGAGGCTTTGACCCTTGCAAGCATCACCGGGGATGTGCGTCTTCAGGGACGTATCCTCGTAAACAGGGCAGTCCTCAGTCAACGTTACGGGGATCACGGTCAAGCCATTGTGATTCTTGAAGACGCGAGGAAGAGATTGGAGAAGGTTGGCGATCTGCGCGGGCTTGCCGGGTGCTATGGCTGCATCGCTTCCTCCTATATGGAAAAGGATGAACCGAAGCTCGCCATGCAGAGTTTCGAGAAACTTGAGGAACTCGCTCGACAACTTGACGATAAGAGACTCGATGCAATCACCCACTTCCGGCGGGGTGCCCTGCACCTTAAGCAAGACGAGTTTACCGAGGCGTTGGAATCTCTGAAAGGGGCATATGGACTTTTTAAGGGGTTAGGGGATCGCAAGAACCTGATCATTGTTTTGTGTAATCTTGCCCGGGTTCACATAGGGTTGGAGCAACTCGATAAGGTTGGTCCTTTCCTGAGGGAGGCTATAGGACTGGCAAAAGGGATTGACTCGGCTTCACTGATGAGTAATATTCAAATGGTTCGTGGTGAGATGGCTGTCTACGAGGAGGCCGGGGATAGGGCGATACGTTACTTTACCGAGGCTTTGTCCTATGCTGAGAAAGCAAGGGATGTGGAGCGATTTCGGTCGCTTCACGAAAGACTCGGTAAAATGTTAAAGAAGCTGGGATTTGAACTCCCGGGCTTGCGCGAACTTCTAAGGCAGGCTCGCTCTAATTACTCCGGCGCGGGGTTAACTAAGGAGGTTGTCGAGTTGGACGAGTGGCTTAAACAGATTCCAGGCTCGGATGTTGAGAGCGATAAAAACATATAGGTCAGGAGGAAATCATGGCTTGTTCTAAAGAACAGGTTCATCAGGCGGTGGCTGCATGGGCAGGTGTGCCGGTGGATCAGATAAGTGCACAAACGCCCCTCAACGGGTTGGGAGGAAAGTCTTGGCCCGATGATGCCCCCTCACTTATCTCTGTCCTTGAGCAGTTATGCGGCTGCGTTATCCCACAGCATGAGTATGAGATATGGGAACATGTTGACGACATTGATGATTATCTGGGCGCTGATTAACTGAAAGATCCATCGTTTAAAAGCCAAAGCCCCCTAACCGGGGCTTGCTTTTGTGGTATCCAGGGGGGCCTTTTGGATGCTTCACTTGAGGATTGCATAATAACAGCCCCCGGTGAGGTTTTCTCACGGGGGCTGAAAGTCCTGTCTCGTTTATTTAGGTTTCTTCTAGTCTTCCTCTTCTGGTCTGATGTTGCGGATCTCGTGGAAGTATTCAATACCGGTTAGCACCTTGAACTCCACGCGGCGGTTCTTCGCCATACCTTCTTCGGTCTCATTGGAGGCGATAGGCTGTGTGTCGCCGTAGCCTTTGGCTGAGAGTCGTTCTTCATCGATTTGGAACTTGTCTATGAGATACTCACGGACCGCTTCTACACGCGCCTGGGAGAGCTCCATGTTGTCTGCGAACTCCGGGGTCTTTATGGGACGTGAATCGGTGTGTCCACCCAGCTCCACCACAATCGTGGGGTTATCCGCAAATATCTGGCCGATCTCATCGAGCACGTCGTAGAAATCGGGAAGTACCCTGGCCTCGCCGGTCTCGAAGTTGACGTTGTAGAAGACGATTAGCTCTTTCTCACGCAGCAGCGCAAAGTCCTTCCTGGCGCCTTTTGCCGCCTCTACCTTAACCTCGGCATCCTGTGGGAAGTACTTGGGATGCTGTGGTTGAGCAAACAATGTATAGTCGCCTCTGTAGAGTCCAGATATGGTGTAGTTACCGTCTTCGTCGGTTTTGACCTCGCCCTTTATCCCTTCGGGTCCTTCGTAGGTAATCGTGGCCACAAGGGGATCGTTAGTCTTCACGTCGAAGACACGACCTGTTATTCCTCCAGGCGGGATCTTTGAGAGGGCGATGACGAGTTGGGCTGTCTGGCCGGCTTTGATCTGGGCCTGACCGGAGGATGGGTAGTAGTCTTCCTTGCTGGCGGTTGCAGAGACCCTTCCTGGAGCGAGTCCCTTGCGCTCCCAGGTTTCATTCTCGACCAGATCACTCTCTGCCCTGGTAACCCCCTCGACTTTAAGATGGGCCGCAAGGGATTTTTTCGTCTCCGCATCGATCACGCGAACTATGACGCCGCCGTAACGCGGCCTCTCGCCGAAGGCCGCGATAAGAGCCAGTCGATGAGTCAATCCAAGGTGGGCGTAGGGGGCAATCGCGTAATCAACACGATAGTTGTTCAACACAAGTCCTACACCTCCGGTCAGGCCGGCAAGGAAGTTGAGCTCTCCCAATGTCTGAGGACCTGACTGGAACCCTACGCGCGCGGCCAGGATCTCAAGCGGCCAAACCTCGGCACCGGCATGCACGCTCACATTGTTGTCAAAGGGCACCCGGACATCGGTCAACAAGTTCAACCCGTAGAGGACATCCTCGAACGTAAGTGCCGCACCTAACTGAGCCTGCATTGGAAACATGTACATGCCGCCTGGATAGAACATCCCGGGACCAAGATTCTGCAGGGCAAGGCCCAGAGCGAAGACCGGGGAGGCCTTCCAGTGAAGCGAGAGATCAACCGCTCCGCCGTAGCCTGCAGGACCGGCGAGATTCTCATAAATGCCCTTAAAGCTCGCTCCTACGCCGAATCTTTCGCCCAAGAGACGAGTGTATGAACCCACAAGCATAGCCTCGTAGGCCATGACGAGTGAATCTGCCCCGGTTCCCGGATTGTTATCTGCATCCCAGCGTTCAATGCCTGCCGCACTTGTAAAGTTCATGGCGAAACCGAAGGTGTTGTTGGAAGATTGCGGCCATATGAGGGCCGCAAACTCGTCTCTTATGCCACGCAGCCATTCGTGATGCGAGATCAGGGCTTCGTAGGTGTTGAGCTGGTTGAGACCTGCGGGGTTCCACCAGAGGGCGGTGATGTCCGGTGCAAACCCTACATAGGCGTTGCCCATCGCCGCCGCACGCGGCCCGAATCCTATCTTTAAAAGAGGATGCGCGGTAGTTCCTGTGGCGTCGCGGAACTGAGCAGACGCCGCTACTGCTACAAGCAAGAAAATGAGAAGGGCTTTCTTCATAAATTCCCTCCTTGATAGAGTGTTTTTTTTACTACGTTTCTTGGTTTATGTCCATAACTGTCGGGGATGCACTTAAAGCTATAAGGCATAAC
>JAYELY010000130.1:11177-17613 GCA_034717795.1 Caldifarciminota bacterium | reverse complement strand
AGGGGCGACGCATGCGTCGCCCCTACACTATCAGCAGGATTAAACGGGGTCCCCGCGCGAGCGCGAAGCGATCGTGTGGGGTGTATATTCGGGGTCCCCGCGAAGGAGCGCAGCTACTTCGTGGGGTGATTTAGCTTTTCCTGCCAGGCTACAAGCTTTTGCAGCGCCTCGATGGGTGAAAGGGAGTCGAGGTCGAGTTCTTTAAGTTCCTGGGCGATCTCGTCCTGAACCGCGCCGGTAAAAAGCCGAAGCTGAACCTTCTTTTCGGTCAAAATCTCGTCTATAGAGACCGTCTCCCCTCCGTAGATGCGTTCCAAAAGAAACCGTGCGCGCTCAACCACCGCTTTTGGCAGGCCGGCCAGCTTTGCAACCTCTATCCCGTAGCTCTGATCGGACGGTTCATAGCGCAGCTTCCTGAGGAAAAGGACGCCGTCGGCTGTGCGCTTTACCGAGAAGCTCGCGTTTCGCAGCCCCTTGAAATGCGAGCTAAGCTCGGTCAGCTCGTGGTAGTGGGTGGCGAACATGGTCTTGGGGCGAAGCTCGGGCGAGTCGTGCAGGTACTCGATCACGGCCCAGGCGATGGCCATCCCGTCATACGTAGAGGTGCCGCGGCCTATCTCGTCGAGAATAACAAGGCTCTTTGGCGTGGCTGAGCGCAGGATGTTTGCGGTCTCGGCCATCTCGGCAAGGAAGGTGGAGACGCCTCTTGACAGGTCGTCCGACGCGCCGATCCGGGTGAATATCTTGTCCACGAGACCGATGGTGGCCTTGCGTGCAGGCACGAACGAACCCATCTGAGCCATTATCACCGCAAGCGCCGTCTGACGCAGATAGGTGGACTTGCCCGACATGTTGGGTCCGGTGACCAGAAGAACCATGTTATCTTTCGCATCCAGCCGCACGTCGTTAGGTATGAACCGCTCTGCAAGAAGCTTCTCCACAACCGGATGGCGCGAGGAGGAGATTCGAATCTCGTCCGATTCGGTGATCAGAGGCCGGACGTATTGATTTTCCAATGCCGCCTGGGCCAGACAGCGCAGCACGTCTACCTCGGCCATCACATCGGCCAGGGCCTTGAATGACCGTGAGCGCTCGGAAAGCCTGGCGCGGAACGCAAGGAACATCTCGTACTCTATTATCTTGGAACGCTCCTCCGCGGTCAAAATCTTCTGCTCAAGCTCCTTGAGTTCAGGGGTAAAGAAGCGCTCGGCTGAAACAAGGGTCTGTTTGCGGATGTAGTGCGAGGGCGCTTTGGAAGCAAGGCTTCTTGGTATCTCGATGTAGTAGCCGAACACGCTGTTGTAGCCGACCTTGAGTTTTCCGATACCTGTTGCCTGACGCTCTTTTAACTGAAGTGAGGCGATGTGTGAGCGCGCGTCCCGGGTAAGGCTGCGAAGCTCGTCAAGCTCTGCATTGACCCCCTTGCAAATGATTCCCCCTTCCAGCAGAACCACTGAGGGGTCATCGGTAACGGTTCGTTCGATTTCGGCTGCCAGCCCCTCAAAATCCTCTATCCGTTCGGCAAGTCCTTTCAGTAGATTGGACTGAGCCTTCTTTAACTCCTTCTTGATCTCTGCCCCTAATCTCAACACAGCTCCCAGCCTTCTTGTCTCCCTTGGATTCGCGCGCTGGGTCGCGATCTTTGCAACCAGCCGCTCCGGATCGCCCGCTTCCTTGAGAAAACCCCCAAGATCATCGGACAGCTCCTTGTTTGTAAAGAGCTCTTCCACCGCATCCAGGCGACCCTCTATCTCTTTCCTGTCGCGTAAAGGAAAGATGAGCCGGCGCCGCAGGAGCCTGGTGCCCGGCGGGGTAAGGGTATGATCCAGGACCGAGAAGAGCGAGCCTTCACTTGACCGGTCGCGCTGGCGCTCCAAAAGCTCAAGGTTGCGCTGGGTGAACTCGTCTACGACGAGATAGCGGCCGCTGTCGAATACGCGCAAGCTCTCGATGTGCGGCAGAACGCTCTTCTTCTGTTCGGTGAGATATGAGAGCACCGCACCCGCGGCCCGCAGCGCCAAAGCACGTCCCGCTAGTCCCAATCCTTCCAGGGTAGCAACCTTGAAGTGGTCGAGCAGTTTTCCCGCAGCAATCTCTTCGTCGAAAAGATAGCCGGCCACAGGCGCAACCGCGGCATCAAATGAAACCGGACGCCAGGTCTCGTCCTCTGAAAGCAGGAGCTCGCGCGGTGCGATCTTGGCAAGGTGCTCCTCAGCATCGGCGATTAGAGCTTCCCCGCAGGCGAACTCGCCGGTAGAGACGTCGGCGTAGGCGATTCCAGCTTTGCCCTCGACTTTTATCACCGCGGCCAGGTAGTTGCCAGATGTCGCGTCAAGCATCTCCTCCGAGGCGATTGTTCCAGGGGTGATGACCTCGGTAACGTCGCGTTTGAGGAGCTTCTTCTTAGGATCAGGCAGCTCTACCTGTTCGCATATCGCCACCTTTAGCCCGGCCTTTACGAGTTTCGTCAAGTACTGCTCGTAGCTCTTTACCGGAACGCCAGCCAGAGGCACATCGCCCGAGGTCCCGTATCGTCTGGAAGTCAGTGCTATTCCAAGCACCCTTGCCGCGGTCTTGGCGTCGTCATACATCATCTCGTAGAAGTCGCCCATGCGGAAGAACAAAAGGGCGTCGGGATAGCGCCGCTTGATCTCGTGGTATTGTTTCAGAAGAGGTGTAAGATCGGCCAACTGTTTCCTAGCGTTTTATAACCATCGCGGCCTTGCCCTGGGACTTCAGGCCCTCCGCGTAAGCCGAGGCCTCCTGCTCGGTGGAAAACGGCCCAAGCCAGACCCTGTAGTAGACCTTTCCGGCAATTACGGCCTGCTTTATCTCCCCTGATCTGCCGCCGGCTTGATAATCCGAAAGAAGCTTTTCGGCACGTGATGAATCGGTAAAAGAACCGACCTGAACCGCGTATCCTCCCTGATCAGGTGGCGCGGTCGTGGTATCCTGAACAGCCCCGGGTTCCTTGGCTGCAAGCTTTGCCCAGATGCTTCCCGGAGCTCTGGCCATAGCCTGGTTGAAGCTTACCCTGGCAGAGCCTTGATCCCCGAGGATGGCATAGCAGACCCCAAGCCAGTAGCTGGTCTCGGCAAGCAAAGGGGTGGAAGGATAGAGCGAGAGAAGCTGCTTTAGCTTTGTGGTGGCCTGCTTGTAGAGTCCGAAGGCGTAATCTACAGACGCGGCTTCAAACAGGGCGCTGTCCGCATATGGACTCGCTCCATGCCTGGCAACGACCCGCAGGTAAAGCTCGCGCGCGGTGACAGGGTCTTGCTCAAGCCGCGCAAGCCAGAGCGTAGCCCGTGCAACTCCGGGGTCGTCTGCTCGCTCGCTCGCGAACGCCGCGAAATGCCGACGGGCCGCCTCGTACTCCCCTGCACGGGCAGCCGAGAGTCCTTGCTCAAGGCTGGCTCCCAAAATGAACAGCAACCCGATCATGGCTCGCATGCCGGAGAGCCGCAGCCGGTGCAGAACCAGGCGGTCGCCTCAAGCCCCTGCCCGCACTCCGGACAGATTGCAGGCATGAATACAAGCTCTTCTGCCAGCCTGTCGAAAGATTCCCTCGCGGCCTCCCAGTTCTCCTGATCGAGCAGAAGCCTGGTGCGCTCGAGCAAAAAACCCACATCGCCCGGACATTTCACCAGAACCTCGTCGATCAACTCAATGGCCGCATCCGGCGCACCCTCCTTGGCCTTGAGCCGGGCAAGCCTGAGACGAACCTCGTACTTGTCCGGATAGCGCCTGAGCAACTCCTCATACAGAGGCAGAACCTTCTCGTAGGCACCAAGATCAAAGTAGACCTGCTCGGCTAAATCCAGAATCATCTCCGCATGTTCCGGATAAAGCTTGAGAAATTTGTCTATCAGTAGCCGCGCCTTGGCCTTCTGGTTCGAATCCACGAGATGCTCGATCTGGACGATAGATACGTACGGATGATTCTTTGCCAGCTTCTGCGCCTGCTTGAGTGTATCCCGCGCCTCCCCGTCCACGCCTTTTTCCCACTGCAACCGCGCAAGCTCGGCATGCCACGCCGCCGCTTCCTTCCTGTCGGAGAAGAGTTTCTTATGCTGTTTGAGAATCTCTGCCGCCTCATCGCTGCGCTTGCGGCTCAGAAGCATCGCAAGCAGCCGGCGAAGGTGGGGGAGCTTATCCGAAGAAAGCCTTAAAAGCTCCTTAAGAAGACCGATGGACTTCTCCACGCGATCCAGCGCAAGGTAGTCGGCGATAAGCTCCTCGTAGATAACAAGCTCCTCCGAGCGCTTGAGCGCGGGACGCACGGTAAGTGACTGGTGGATGTGCGCCGCCTTTTCAGCATCGCCCCTTTGACGAATGAGCCTGCCCAGACGTATGTAGGCGTCCACGTTGTCCGTGTCCTTCATTACAGTGTCGCGCAGACGTTTTATCGCCTCGGTCTCGCGCCCGTCAAGGAGCGCGCGAAGCGCCTCCTGGTAGTTGTCCGCCGCAGGACCGCCGGGACGTCTTGAAAGAACCACTGCCAGGATAACAATCCCAATGATAACAACTGCGACAAGGATTATCCAGAATACGGTCATCTTTCCTCCTCCGCGGCCTCGGCTTCCCTGGCCAGGATCTCCGAAGCAAGTGGAAGATTCCGCAACGCGTTGATCTCCTTGCGCATGGCTTCGATCTCCCTCTGCAATCGCCTGGCTCTTGCACGCAGCCTGATCTCACCTGCCAGGGCGAATAGAACGACCGAGAAGACCCCGATGCCGAAGCAGATTAAACCGAGAAGTGCAACCGAAACGCCCTGTACGGTACGTCCGAATATCTGAACGTCAGTCTGGATGCCGTGGTTGAACAGAGCAAAAAGCCCGGCCACCACAAAGACAACTACAACGATAATCCAAAGTACGACTTTCATGCCACCTCCTTTGCGAGTGGTTCGGCCAAAAGGCTCCAGCCTTCGATACCCACGAGACGAGCACGAAGGCGTTCACCCAACCGGGCGGTGTGGTTCAAGATTACAGGTCTATAGTTCTTCAATTCCGCAAGCATCGCACCTTTGCCCCTTGGGGCAGGTGCGGCGACGAAAACCTCCTCCTCGGTTCCCACGAGCCTTTCCGCGCTCCTGCGGGTCAACTCGTTCTGGCACCCTATAAGCTCGGCAAGACGTCTCTTGCGTTCAGCGACCGGGACCTTTTCTGCCATATCCGCCGCCTTCGTACCAGGACGCTCAGAGTAGGCGAACATGTAGGCAAAGTCGAATCCGATGCGCCTGACCGCATCCAAAGTAAGCTCGAAATCCTCCTCGCTCTCGCCAGGAAAACCCACCATCAGATCGGTTGTAAGGTAGACATCTGGAAACGCCGAACGCACCCATCCGATCTTTTCTTCGTACTCGGCAAGACCGTAGCCTCGACGCATTTGCTTAAGCACACCCTCAGACGCGGACTGAAGCGGCAGATGGAAAAAATGCAGAAGCTGGGGTATATCGGCCATGCGACGGATCATCTCATAAGAAAGATCGCGCGGGTGCGAGGTCAAAAAACCAAGACGATCGAGCCCCTCCAACCGAGCCACGCGCTCCAGCAGATCGATAAGTTTCATATCTCCGTGACGATAGGCCAGAACGTTCTGACCGAGAAGGAAAATCTCCTTTACGCCTTGATCGAGGAGATACCGCAGCTGTTTTTCAAGATCAGGGTAAGGGATGCTGCGTTCAGGACCGCGTGCGTAAGGCACCACGCAGTAGGTGCAGAAGTTATTGCATCCGCGCATCACAGCCACAGATGCGCTGACCGAGCTCGTAGTCGCTGGAAGAAGGTCGCTGTAAGTCTCAAGGGATTCAGGATTGGCTTGACCTGATCCATCACTGCCGAGCAAAAGATCCGGTATCCTGCGGTACTCATCAGGGCCTACAACGAAATCGGCCGCGCCTTCCTCCACCAGCTCATTGCCCCTCAGCTTGCCCATGCACCCGGCCAGTATAACCTTCTTGCCCAGCCCGCGCATGGTCCGCGCAAAACCCCAAGCCCTATCCTCCGCGTGCTGGCGAACAGAACAGGTAAGGAGCACAACCGCCTCGGCTTCCCCGGGTTCTGAGACCTTTCTGATACCTGCATCGGCAAGCAAACGCGACACAAGGTGCGAGTCCGCCGCGTTCATCTGGCAGCCGTAAACCTTCAGAAAACAATCCATTATAAAGATTCTAACGAACCTTGCGCCATAGTCAACCCCCCCGCACCCCTTCGGGGCATTCTCATTATTACTTGGAGCTTACGCTCCACTCACAAGGATATAACACCCGTCCCGTAACACCTCCGTAACACACCCGTAACACACCTGTCTTACATACATGACGCCACAAACATGAAAACTTCGGAAAATCCGGATCAAGAGGCCGGGATTGCTTCCTGGGGTCTATATCTGCCGATCACGCCCCTGCTGATCGCTATGCGGTGGTGTACGGAGA
>JAYELY010000130.1:0-11077 GCA_034717795.1 Caldifarciminota bacterium | reverse complement strand
TCTTACATACATGACGCCACAAACATGAAAACTTCGGAAAATCCGGATCAAGAGGCCGGGATTGCTTCCTGGGGTCTATATCTGCCGATCACGCCCCTGCTGATCGCTATGCGGTGGTGTACGGAGAAATTCAGGTTTGTATCTGTCGCCGATCACGCCTCTGCCCGACGCCAACAAGCCTGGGCGAAGGCTCAATCAACGATTACCGGAACACCCCAGATGATACTGGACCACTCATCTGATAGGTAAACAAAGCCGGCCAGCTTTATCCCTATTATGTAGAGTCGGGACTTGCCCTTGCTCGTGAACGCAACGCCCGCCCCGGATTCATAGGGTGACCAGTTGCCTTTGTCGTCTGCAAGGTAGATGAGCAGGGTGTCATTGCCGGAAACGAAAACATCCTCGACGCTCACGCTCTCTCCTGAGGAGACGTGGATGAGGTCCTTGGTTTCAAAAAGTCCCCTCATGCCATAAGCGCCTTCCTCGGCGGAGGATATAACGGTAAGGCCGCCTGCGGGATAGGCGAGGATGAGGCTGTCGAAAGAGGGAGCGGTGGCAACCTCAGGCGTTGAGCCAGTGATCCCTCCGGAGTACTTGAGAATCCTCCAGGCCGCGTCGCCGCCCAGAGAGTCGAAGAATACGTCCCCGCGCGAAGAGTAACGAAGCATCTTCAGAATGCTGGTATCCGCGGCCAGAGCGCTGTCGCTGCCGCGCTCGAACAGGGAATCCACCTTCAACTCGACACTGCCCTTTAAGGTGTCAACGACGTAGGTGGTGATAGTGGTATCTATCCCAAGGTCGAACTTGAAACCGTAGGAGGAATCGCTGATCAAAAAGGAGAACTCCGAAACCAGATAACGCACAGACGAGGTGTCGTGGCGAATCGCCTCCAGGATTTCCTCAGGGATAGCCACTACTACTTCATCATCAGGCAGATGGCCTTTGGATGAAAGGAAGCCCTGCTCGGGTTCCAATAACTCCATTACATCGAGGCTGTCCTGGTAACTCCACAGCCATACCTGGGGCTCTTCATCCTTATCGCAGGCAATGGGCAGCCATGCCAGCAACAAAAGGAGAGCCAAAGCAGTGAGATATCTCTTCATGAGCGCCTATTAAGTTATACAGGAGGAGAGCCCAAGGCTCTCCCCCTGATTTTGTTAATGCCTGAAGACACTTAATGAACGACAACCACTCGACCCTTCGCGGTGCGGGCGGGCGTGACGAATGAGTAGAAGTAGACACCGGCAGGCGTGTCTTTTGTATCCCAGGTAAGCGTGCGGGTGCCATCGAGCGTGCCATCGAAGACCGTCTCAACCAGTTTGCCCGCGGCGTCGTAGATCTTAAGCGAGGCATGGGTGCCGGGTGCGCTTACGCTGAAGACAACTGAGCCCGCGACCGGGTGCTTGCCGAGGAGCGTGATCACAGGAGTCTCGACATAAGGGGCTTCCTCAACAGATGTGGGTTGTGGCTTTGGCTTCGGGCCGCTGCCTACTTTCATCTTCATAGCGGGATCGTTGCTGCCCAGGTACATCACCGGGTTGGTGGTAACGACGTCCTTCGCAGGGCCTGGCTGGACAACGGAGCCGGAGAAGAGGTCGTGGATGTAGGTTACGTGGAGGATGCTGTCCGAACCTATCCAGGGGTAGGTTGAGTGATACTCTTCACTTTCGCAATGGCCAACTTGAGCACCAGGGCTGTGGGTGTTTGTGAGGTTGGTGGCGTAGGCAACCAGGCCGAAACCATTTTCGTCGAAGTCGCCTTCAGTCCAATCCGCGACTCCACCCCATGTTGCACCGCCGTCAGTGGAGATTGCGGCGTAGATGTCGGCGTTGATGGTTATGCCTGCGCTGAGATCAAGCGAATCCCACTGGCCTGTCCAGGTGAAGACCATGTCGTCGCCCGAGCCTATAGCGGCAAGCTGGGGGTTCCAGCAGCCAAGACCCGGAGACCAATAGCCTGCCGCTTGACCGATTCCCCACAAGTAGAGGCCGTATAGATCCCAGAGGGTATCGCCTTCCTCGGTTAGAGGAACGAACTGGCTGTAGGGGCCGGAGGCAACGTTGAGCTCGTTGGTAACCTCACTCCAGTGCACCATCCTCAGGAAGTAAGGATAGAAGTAGGAAAACCAGAGTGTATCGCTTCTGACTTCATAGGAACGGAGTCCTTCGCCGAAGCCGATGTGAAGATTGCCAGCCGCGTCGTAGGCGCAATCCAGATCACGGGCCCAGGCGTAGAGATAGTATTCGTCCGTGGTATTCGGAGCCTCATTCGGATAGTACCCATCGGTGACCCTAACCGGACTACCCCAGCTCACACCGCTGTTCGTAGACTCGATGTAATTGATGTGACCGCTGGAGGCTATCTTATCCGGGTGGCCCGCGACCGGAACGCCGGAAAGCCAGGCTACGGCAACCTTGCTGCCGTCTTTGGATGTAGCGATGGCGGCGTCGCTGCCGGCGTTTTCGGCAAGAACCTGCCAGGGGGAGAAGGTCTGCCCCTGATCGGTAGAACGAGAGTAGTAGAGATAGTCAACGTTGTAGGGGTCACCCTCGCCATAGACGTGAGCGGTCACGTGGATCACATCGTCCGCTCCCACAACGATGTGCGGCCAGATAGGCTGCTCGGGAACGCTAACAGGATCAACATCAACCGGTGAGCTGAACGCGCCCAGTTTGGGTGAAGCGTCCACTACAACGGCTGAAACATTATCAGTAGTCGGCGTATGATGGAAAGCGATCACTGCCCGGCCGTCGGAAAGAGCACCCATAGTGGTGTAACCCGCACGCGGAACCCCGGAGGCCTTCACGCCGTCCGGCCAGTAGTCAGGGAAGCTCCCGGAAGTCTTTTCCCACACGTTGTAGTAGATGTCACGTGCGGCAAAGGTCTCGTCTTCCGAGTGCATCCAGCAGATCTGAGCGTCTCCGATGTCGTCAACCACAATACGGTTGCCCATCACACCGTTCTGCTGATAGTCGTACATGGTAACACCGCCCTTGTCGCCTGCGACCAGAGGCGCGGCTGCCGGGCTGGATGAGACAGGGGTTATCGAACCGTCTCTCAGGGGCAGGACAGGGCAGACATCGGGCTCCAACCCTGCCGGTATCGGGACAGGACCGTATGCCGCAAAGGCGGTCACCGAAAGAACCACCGTCAGCACCATGAGTTTTTTAATCATTTATGTCCTCCTTGGCTATATAGCCTGATTTACCTCGTGGCTTTTGCAACCACGTTTTCCTAAAGCCAGGGATGCGTTGCGCGGAAGCCTGCTACAGGAGGTCTCTTCCCGCAATGGGGCTCTTCATCCTAACTCCGCACACTCTTCTTGAGAGCGCAGTCTTCACATTCAACTTAACCATCCGCCTGGCTCTCTCTAACGTATCCCTTATTATCGTTATTGCCGGCCATAAGGCCGTCTCAGCCTCAAGTTTATCCCTTCAATCCCGATTACCATGCCTGAGCTTTACTCGTTCAGTCTGAAGTTGAAGGGTATGTTGACCCATACTCGCACCGGCTTGCCGCGCTGCTCGGCCGGAGAGAACGTCCAGCAGCGAGCCGCATTCATAGCGGCCTGATCAAGCTCCTTGAAGCCGGATTTCTTGACAAGCCTTACGTCAATCACCTTGCCGTCAATGTCAACAAGCGCCTCAACTATAGCCTGTCCTTCCATCTCGGCTACTCGTGCCCTCTCAGGATATTCAGGCCTGGGCGAGTATAGAGGTTGTGGTTTCTTCTCAACCTTCCAGAAGGCCACCACCGGGATCTCGACCGATTCCTCGGGCTTGGTGTAGACCTCTGGGAACTCGGTTTCTGCCATCGTAGCGGCCTCTACCTCTTCCTCGGACTCCGCCTCAACAGGCATGGCCGGCTTTTCTTCAGGGGGAGGTGCGATGAGATTCTCTACCTCCAGCTTGATATCCTCGGCGATGATCGCGCGCTTCTGGCTGGTCCGGTATGGCTTAACGTTTATACTTTTAGGCGCAAGCGCAAACAACGCGATGTTTATAAGCAAAGCGCCTATGATACCCCAACGCATGGAGATGGGATAGGATTGCTTCAAATCAGCTACTGGCTTCCTGGCCATCTTTACTCCTACAACTCCTCGAACTGGGTCGCGAAGGTCAGCTTGAGCGCTTTGACCTCCTTCATCTTCTCGATAAGTTCGCTAATCTGTCCGTAGCGAGCATTCTCGTCCACGCGCAGCAGCACGATCAGGTCAGGCTTCTCGGAAAGTATCTGGAGCAGCTTGTTGCCGAAGGCCTCTACAGGGGTTTCGGCGGGCATGAGTTTATCCTGAATCGAGATACGTCCTTCCCTGTCGATCCAGACGTTAACTGTATTGCGGCGCAGACGGATCCTCTGGGTGGCCTCGGCCTTGGGCAGTACAAGCTTGAGTCCTTGCTCGGTGCTGAAGATGGTCGTCACCATGAAGAAGAGGATGAGAAGAAACGCGATGTCAGACATCGAAGCGGTGGGGATAGCGGCTCCGCCCCGCGATCGCCTGGCCAGCTTCATTCACCGCCTCCTTCAGAGTATGGAATAAGACTGATACGTTTGGCATCCGCCATCTTGACCTCGTCCAGCACGTCAATCATCACCGAGTACGGGGCCAAGGGCGAGACCTTGATCGCAACTGAGATCGAGTCGTTGGTACGCTCCAGCGCCGCCTCGACCTCGGCTCTTATGTCGGCGATCCTGTACTCGTGCAGGGCGCCGTCCTCTTCTTCCACGAGAACCTTGCCACCGGGTGATACGAAGATCTGCATGATGTTGCGGCTGGCGATCTTGACCTCTTCCCCTTTCTCAGGCAGAAGCATAGTGAGTCCCTTCTCGCGGGCAAAGATAGTAGCCGTCATGAAGAAGACGATCAAAAGGAAGGCGATGTCGGCCATCGATGCCGTAGGGATGTCCGCTTTGGCTTTCTTCCTCTTGACGAGAGAAATCATAATCCCTTCTTAACCCTTCAGGATTCCCTTCTCCAAGAGATGATCCACAAGCGAGCTGGCCGCCTGCTCCATATCTCGAGAGTAACGGTCTATCATCGAGGTAAAAAGGGTGTGGAAAAGCACCATGGGTGCGGCGATAAGCAGACCGGTAGCGGTGGTGATAAGCGCCTCGGAGATGCCGGTGGCCACGATTGTCGGTTCAACCTCACCGGCCGTCGCCACAGCCGCGAACGCCTTGATCATACCCGTAACGGTGCCGAGAAACCCCAGGATCGGGCCCAAGGTAGATGCCATGGCTATCCAAAGCATCCCGCGATCGAGAAAGGCCAGCTCTACAGCACCGGCGGCTGCGATACCTTCCTCGACAAATTCACGTCCCAGCTTGACCTTGGCCAGTCCGGCGCCAAGTATCTTGGCAACCGGCTGAGGCGTGGCATCGCAAAGCTCACGCCCGGCCTCTATCCCGCCTGAATCCACAGCAGCGGTAAGTTGGTCCATGAACTTCATGGGGTTCAGACGAGCCTTGATGAGAAGGGTTATAAACCGTTCTATGATGAAAGCCAGTCCGAGCACGAATATTGCCAGCAGGCCCCACATCATCGGGCCGCCCTTTCGGAAGAGTTCGATCATCGAGCCTCCTTTGGATTGAGTATAGTCACGAGGCCAACGTTGTCAAGACTCAGCCGCCTTTTTCCGCGGCAACCCCGTGTTCGGGAAAATACCCTACAAAAGACCCAGCATCTGTAAAAGAAACCGTGAAGGCCTTGTGGGCTGACGAAACCTGCGGGCGGGCACGGACACGTAAAGCTCGGCAAGCGAACGGGTCAGGGCCACGTAGCACAGACGCCTCTCCTCCTCAAGCGCCTCCGGGTCGGCAAGGCTGCGGGTAAGGGGAAGGAGACCCTCCGCTAAACCAACCAGGAACACTACCTTGAACTCCAGTCCCTTGGCGGAGTGGATTGATAAGAGCTTGACCGCATCCTTCGACCACTGGGCAAGCTCCAGATCCTCCAGAAGAGCCAGGTGATCGAGGAACAAACCGAGTTCACCCTTGCGGAAGCGTGCAGAGGCTTCCTTGAGTTCGTCGAGAACTTCCGATGCTCGAGAAGAGGAAAACCTCCTGACGGCGACCTTGCTGCCGGCGATGAACTCAAGCAGGTCGGAAGGACTAACCTCATCCGCTCGCTTACCCCACTCGGCGATAGATGCAAAGAACCGCTCGATCGAACGGCGCGAACGGGTCTTGGCATCCGGCGAGAGCCTAAGGAGACCCTCCTCTACTATCAGAGGGTTGGTCTGTGGTTTCAGCGACAGGAGCCACTGCCAGGCCCGGATGGAGCCGGCAAACGAGCGCTCGCGCAGTGATTTAAGGATATCCAACAAGTAGCGCACCTCCTCGCGCTCGTAGAAAGGCTCTGAGCCGATCACGCTCGCAGGGATGCGCTCAGCGGCAAGCGCCTCCTCGAACGCCCGAGAGTAGGAGTTTACCCGGTAGAGCACCCCGAAATCGGAGGGCCTGTAGCCCTTTTCCTGAACAAGACTCTTGATGCGCTCGACAACGAAACGCGCCTCGTCCGCCACACCGCTGGCCTTGTAGAACTCGAATCGCCCGGACTGTTTTGCAAGGGAAAGTTGCGGAACCCTTGATGAGTCAGCCGAGCCTGCCATCAGGTTATCGGCCACCTTGATAAGCTCTTTTCCTATCCTGAACGAGGCGTTGAGCTCGCGGCGCTCGATGGGTGCGAACACCTTTGCCGCGGCCTCTATCAACCTTGGGTCTGCACCGCGCCAGCCGTAGATGGACTGGGCCGCATCGCCCGTAAGAAAAAGGCCGGTATCAGGACCGCATATCAATCTTAGGAGCTTAAACTGGATAGGGTGCAGGTCCTGCAGCTCATCCGCTAATATATGGGAAAACCTTGAGCGCCATCTATCCCGAAGCTCGGCATCCGCCTCGAGCAGCCGGACGGTTTTGATCAAAAGATCGTCGAAATCAACCGCGTCGGCATCTTTCTTGACTTGTTCGTAGTCCTGCCAGAACTCGGCAATCTGCTTATCTCCAGGTGTCTGAGCAGGATAGTCCTCAAGGGTTTTACCCGCGAGCCTGAGGTCGGCAAGGCTCCGGGCAAGGGCTTTCGCACGGTTCCTTCCCCATTTCTTGCTAATAATATCTAGAATTTCACTGGGATTTGCCGTCTTGAACTCAGGCGAAAGGTCAAGCCGCCATCCCTCGATGCGCAGGAACCTCCAGCCGAACGAGTGGACGGTCTCGATCCACACGTCGGGCAGGCTTCTGCCAAGCAGCCTCTCCAGCCGCGTCCGCATCTCCTCAGCCGCCCTGCGCGAGAAGGCGAGGAAGAGCAACCGATCAGGGGATAGGCCTTGTCTTGCGAGATGACAGGCCCGTTGAACCAGCAAGGTGGTTTTCCCTGTTCCCGCCGCACCCGCCACCAGCAACCGGTTTTCGGCTGATTCTACGATATCGCGCTGCTCCGCGGTAAGGGTTACTCCCTCAACCGGCGCTTTCTTGGCTGATACGCCGGGAAGGACGATCCTGCGACCGCGTGTTTGGAGGTCACCGAGCACCTCTCCAGCGTCCTGCGGCCTGGCCTGGGCGTCCTTGGCCAAAAGAGATAGGATGGTGTCGGTGATCGTTTTGGGGATTTCAGGGCGCAGGCGCGACGGATCGGTGGGCGCTTCATTCATGAGCTTCGTGCGGATCTCCTCGTAGTTGGCTCCCTGAAAGGGGAGGACGCCGGTAAGCATCTCATACAGGATAACCCCCACGCTCCACAGATCTGAGGAGGGCATGAACCTGCCTGACCACGCTTCAGGGGACATGTAGAAAGGCGTGCCAGCCACCGACGCGGCAAGCGAGCCTTTCTTAAGAAACCTGGCCAGGCCGAAGTCCGCGACCTTCACCTCTCCATTCTCGGTAAGAAGGATGTTTTCAGGCTTGAGGTCGCGGTGGATAACGCCCTTCTCGTGGGCGTAGGCGAGTGCAGATAATGTCTGTCTTGCGATACCTAACGCCTCGGCGATATCCACTCGTCCCTCTTGGAGCCTGTCTCGCAGGCTTTCCCCGCGCACGTACTCGGCAACCAGGACGAACTTCCCCTCCATCCGGTCCACCGAGTAGAAGCGAACGATGTTCGGGTGTGTGAGTCCGGCCAGAAGCCGCGCCTCGTCCTTGAGCATCTGGACGTCTGAAGCCCTCATGCGCGAGACCTTGAGCGCGAAATCCATGCCGAGGATCGTGTCGTGCGCTAAGTAAACGTCCCCGAACTGGCCGCCGCCAAGCCAGCGCAGGATTCGGTACTTGCCAAGGGTCTGTCTGATCAATTTACTGCAGGGAAGAATGAGGCCTGAAGTATCACGTCGTCGGTGACAAGGGCGCGGCCAACCAGCTTGCGGTCCTCAAACCGCCAGTCCTGGCCAAGGCACACGCCGGGGTAGCGTGACGGCTTCAGGCCGGCGATTCGATCAAGAAAGCGATCCAGCTCCTTTCGGGAAGCCGGATTGCCCACCGAACGGCGCTCGAGCGCGTCAAGCGCGTATCCGCGAAGCAGCCGTGGGGCAAGACGGCGGAAGAGATCAAAGTCGGCGGCATACTCAAGACCGAGTATATCCTTGCCCGCGGCAACGATCATACCCCGAGCATCTGCAAGTTCTTCTGCATCAACCGCGTAGCGCGCGGTCTCATCTGCAAGGGTGGTTGCAAGATCGTGGAAGGAGGAGGTGGCGGAGGAGACCTTAAGCGAGCTGAGCTTGCGGGTGACCTCGTCCCATACAAGCCTCTGGGGCGCTCTGAAGCTCTGTTTCGATTTGAGCGAGGAGTTCACCCCCCGGCAGATGATGGAGCGCAGTCTGGGGTGGGTCGAGGTGAACGAACCCTCGAAGGAGCTTGAACCGCCCCACCGACCCTCCTCTATACACGCCACAGGCACAGGGACAGAGGTTCGAGCGTCTATAAGAGCCGCGGTGGTCGTAACCCTTGCCTGCTGGGCGCCGAATATCTCCTCGCCGTCGAGCAGGAACAAAGGCTCATCTGCCTGGTTGTCGAGGATGATCTCCTCGACCGCAGGAACCTCGAGCTCGCTAATATCCACCGTGCCGGCGTCCATGGCCTCGGCAAGGGTGACGACTTTCCTCGAACTGCCCCCTCCATTGGATAGAGGGTAGACAGTCAAATTCCGAACGAACAGAGGATCGTCCATCTTCAGCTTTGCCAAGCTCTCAGAAAGAGTCACGGGCATTCTTGCCTCCCTAAGGATTTTAGAGATTCCTCTACTGCGGCTCCCATCTCGTACGCGTCCGAGCCGTCCTCGTAGTAATGCGACCGCTTACGAAATATCTTAAAGCCGGCTTTCTGGTACAAACGAATCGCGGCCAGATTGGTGGTGCGAACCTCAAGATAGCTCCAGTCGCATCCGGCGTCAAGGCCACGCTCAAGGATCGCGCGAAGAAGCATCCTTCCTTTTCCCTGCCTGCGGACCTCAGGCGCGACCGCCAGATTCACTATGTGAAGGATGGGTGTCTCATCGCTCTCGACCCTGGCGGATACGTAACCCTGAACGACGTCGTCAACGTCAAGCACAAGACAGACGGCGTTTTCCAACCCGCATAACTCCTCAATCATCCGCTTCGACCACGGGGTTTTGAATGACGCCCGCTCTATCTCCGAGACCCTTCCAAGATCAACCGCCTTCATGGCTCTAAGATTCGGGTCTCTTCGCATCCGGCATTCTGAGATAGAATGGTTCAAGATCGGCCGGGTAGCAGGCATCTTCCAGCCGCTGCCATGCAATCCGTGCAAGCGCCGCAGGGCTTGGGGGGCGCGAGGGGTCGGCCGGCATACGCAGGCGCTTGCCAAGGGATGCTCTTAAAGACCCTTCGTACTTCAGGCTGGCAGGGCCGAAAACTGTAACAGGCTCTGTGTGCACCGGGCTTCCGGCCAGAGCGGCGATGAACGCGGGATCAACGATTACCGGTTCGCTGGCCCGCTTCGATCCCTTGTACAGCGCTGTAAACACCTCGCCCTTGTACGCATCGAGCACCGGCAGACGGAACTCGGTCTCGTCTTCGACACACAGGCTGGAGTTGAGCACGTCCAGGGTCATGACCGGAACGATCTTCAAGGAATGGGCGAACGCTATCCCCTTGGCCACAAGCAGGCCTATGCGCAGGGCGGTGAACGAACCAGGGCCGATAGAGCAGGCAAGGAGCGAGAGATCGGTAAAATCCTTACCCGCCTCTCTCATGACTTCCCGGATCAACCCGGCAAGCGCCTCGTTGTGCCTGGCGGTGCTTTCCACGCTTCGCTCGGCGAGAAGTTCAGCGCCCTCTGCAAGCGCCACCCCTGTCGAAGCAGCCGAGGTCTCGATTGCCAAGAGCAGATCGCTCACGCAAGCCTCTTCTGGATGGGGCCGGTGATGGTTATCCGACGATGGAGAGGATCGTCGGGAACGAACAGAATCTCGATACGGCTCAGCGTACCTGGCAGCCAGCCGGCGTGATCTGCCCACTCGACAAGCATCACGCCGTCTTCGCTGTAGACCTCCTCGAGGTGCAGGCCGTCCACACCCTGCGGATCGAGCCGGTAGAGATCCACGTGCTTGATCTCGAAATCAACCTGGTAGGTGCGAACCAGGACGAAGGAAGGACTCTGCACCCTTTCTGCAACACCCAGCCCCTCGATGATTCCCTGGATCAGGGTGGTCTTTCCTGAGCCCAGCTCCCCCTTTAAGGCAAGCGTGTCCCCTGCCCGGATACTTTGGGCTATGCGCCTGCCGAGGTTATAGGTCTCTGCAGGACTTTTGGTCTCAAGCTTGATCAAACTCCTCCCCTTTATTCAACCGGTACAGATGCAGGCATCCCTTGAGGGTAAGGTCGCGGTCCACGAGTTCTATGGCGTTTGCGAACGGGGCAAAGCGGTCGGCCAGTCCGCCGGTGGCTATAAAGGTAAAGTCTGTCTTCGTTTCCCTTCTGACCGCGGCACGCACCGCCTCGATAAGCCCTACAGTCAGAAGATAGGAACCGGACTGCAGGCACTCCTCGGTTGAGCGCCCAACGTAGCGGGAAGGCTTCTTGGGCTTGATCTCGAACAGCCTGGAGGTAGAAGAAACGAGAAGATC
>JAYELY010000129.1:0-3485 GCA_034717795.1 Caldifarciminota bacterium | reverse complement strand
CACGGAGGAATCGGGTACTTGACGCCCTATCAGAAATTGTCTATAATCAGACAACCTAAACTAGACGACAGTCCCGCCGTTCGGGACGAAGGCCAACATGAGACGCAGTTGGTTGCATAGTACATATAAACATATGAGTAGGAGGCGTTGTGAAGCGTATTTTTGAGTGGAGTCTGGCGGTCTTGGCGCTGGCGGCTGTAGGATGTACTCAGAAGTGGGAGGAGTGCCGCTGGGAGGATTGGGGCTGTTCGGTACTAATTCCTCAGCCTTCGACCTTTTACCTCCCTGTTTTTGGAAAAGGAACGACCGGATATACTGACGCAAGTGACTACACATTGAACACGCCGAATGGACAGGTTAATGTTGATACGCGTGGATTCGTGTCGAGCATGCGTAATACCTGGACATGCGTAGTGGGATGCGGAGAGCTTGTTACTTTAGATGGCAATGCGCTCTCTTTCTCTGAGCTGGCTGATTTTGTTTTTAAGCAGGATACAGATTTAGAGGAAGGAGAAGGAGTTGAAATCCTGAACAAAGATGAGATCTCAGACAATGGTGTTAAAGGATTGGAGTATCAATTAAGACTTAAAACGACATATACATCTATTAAAGGCAGGAAAAAAACAATTGTCTATGTTCTAACCAAAAGGGTGCTTGTTTCCGGCGGACGCTTTTATATCCTTAGGCTATCGAACTCGGGCAGAACCCCTGCCAAAAGGAAGATTGATAAGTTCTTCAACTCCTTCCATTTGATACCGAGCGTTAAGGAATCCGGCTCGCAGGAAATTCAGCATCATGAAAATAATCAAGGTGTTTCAACTGATGAATCTGACAGCTCGGATGTACCAATCGTTGACTACTTCAAGATCGAGAAGAAGCCGCAGGTAGTCAGTCAGCACACGCCGGTTTATCCGGCTAAGGCCCGGAATGAAGGACACCAGGGTACTGTATTTGTGAATGCCCTGGTTGGTACTGATGGACGGGTGGTTGACGTAAAGATTTCCCAGGGTTCAGGATGGGAAGAGCTTGATAACGCAGCGCTTGAAGCAGCACGTCACTGGATTTTCACACCCGGCGAACAGCGCGGCAAGCCGGTCAAAGTTTGGGTCAGGATACCGTTTCACTTCAAGTTGTAAGTTCGTAGGGGCCCGTGCCATGTCATCGCCACGCTCCATGCGGTCGCTCGCGATGACGTAATCCCCTCCCCCTCTATCCCCTCCCGCAAAGGGAGGTGGAACTTTCACCCCACACGTCTACTTCGTAGCCGTGCGGGGACCCCGGAGTAAATGCTCCTTTTTGCCTTCGGCAAAAAGATCGCAGGGGGGGACCTAAAGAACATTCCCTTCGGGAATAGATCGCCGCGGATGCTGGGGCATCCTCGCGATGACACCCCCTCACCCTAGCCCTGCCAGACGGTGGCACTTCGTCTCGCAAAGGGAGGGGAAGTTGATGTTGTGGCCTCGTCCTCACCATCCTCCCCCTTGATGGGGGAGGATAAAGGTGGGGGTGATCACTATTTCCACCCTCCCTTTTGTTCCCTCCGGTCAAGGGAGAGATAGTAAGTACCACACGGAAATCCCTTGACATCCCCAGACAACGCGAGATAATCAGCATGTGAGATACGATCCTTTCACCCCACGACTTTGCTTCTCAAATTACTCCGCAAGCGTCGTCATTTCATGTCGCGGGGACCACGGGATATGAATACGAAAATATCAGCTAGTATTGAGGTCGCGAGATGAGGCATGATCCTACGAAGCCTGAGGTCTGGGATAGGTTCTGGGCCGAGCGGATGGACCTGGACGTGTATCCGCCGGTTACAGACATCGCGTCCGAGATTTCAAAGGTCGTGCCTGACGTGCGGGGCATGAAGATTATCGAGATAGGCGCGGGAACCGGCAGAACCTCTATCGAACTCGCCAGACGCGGTGCTTACGTGACCGTGCTCGACATCTCTCCACAAAGCCTTGAGCTTGCCAGCAAGTTTGCAAAAAAGGCCGATTCCGCCACTCAATCCCGCTTAAAATACATCCTGGCAGACGCGCTGGATCCATCGCTTCAACCGGAAAGCTTCGACCTCCTGTTCCACCAGGGGCTACTGGAACACTTCCGTAATCCCTTCCCTCTGCTTGAAGCCAACTACCGGCTGCTCCGTAAGGGCGGGCTGATAGTCGTGGACGTGCCCCAGACCTTTCACGTCTACACCATACTCAAACACATCCAGATGCTCTTGGGCCGCTGGTTTGCTGGCTGGGAGCGCCAGTTCACGCCCTCATCGCTTGCCCGATTGCTCCGCAACGCTGGATTTGAACCCGTCCACGCCTACGGCGACTGGGCCAGGCCCTCCATGTTCTACCGCGCCTTGCGAATCATCCTAAAGAAAGCCGGGATCAAGCTGCCCATGTATCCTAAAATCTCGGTGGACTCGGCCTTCTCCCGGTTATGCGAGCGACTTCGACGCAAGAGGCTGTTTCACTGGACTGTATTGTCCTTTGGGATTATTGCCCGGAAGATTTAACCTTCCTTCCATTCCGCGATATTTTGGCCCCAGGCCAAAATGAGCGCCTCATCTTGACACAGGACAGTTTTGCAAGTATCCTTCCCGTTATGCGAGAGCTTAGCGTCAACGTTGATCACGTGGCCACCCTGCGCCAGGCGCGCAAGGAGCGCTTCCCCGACCCGGTGGAGTTTGCGCTGGAGGCCGAGGCAGGCGGAGCCGACGGCATCACCTGTCACCTGCGTTCCGATCGCCGGCACATCCAGGACGATGATGTTCGCCGTCTCAAGAACGCCATCTCAGGGGAACTCAACATTGAGATGGCCGCCACCGACGAGATGACGCGGATAGCCATCGAGATCCTGCCTCACCAGGTGAGCCTGGTTCCAGAACGTCCCGAAGAGGTTACCACCGAAGGCGGCCTTGATCTGGCAGCACGGTTCGAAGACGTCAGGCCCTTTGCAGATAGACTCATCGCAGCAGGCATCCGGCTCTCGGTCTTCATCGAGGCTGAGGAGGGGATGATTCGTTTTGCCTCAAAGCTCGGGGCAAAGAGGGTCGAGTTCAACACCGATCATTACGCACGAGCGTATCTCAGCGGCCCTGGGAGTTATATTGAGTTCATCGAGTCTTTCCGTAAGATGGCAGGGTTCGCCGACTCACTGGGTATTGAAGCGCACGTCGGGCACGCGCTTGACTACGATAACGTCTCTCCCTTGATGGAGATAGAAGGGATAGAAGGTGTCTCGATCGGATTCGCTGTCGTTGCGCGGGCGCTTAGGGTGGGGATGAGGCAGGCGGTAAGAGAGATGGCAGTTCTCATGGGAAAGCAAGTTTGATGAGAGTAGAATCCGGCAAATTCCTCAAGGAGGTTTGATGAAGCGAAGTCTGTGGACTAAGTTGGTTCTTTTCATACTGGCTTTGGTGATAGGCGTCGTTCTTTTATATCCCACGCTCAGGCTGCTCGTAGCAACCGATCTGGATGAAG
>JAYELY010000128.1:0-3499 GCA_034717795.1 Caldifarciminota bacterium | reverse complement strand
AATCCTTATGGTCGTAGATCAAAGGTTGTATGCGCCGATGGTTGATGTGTGTGTTTACAACTTTTCCCATTAGAACCATGTGATCGCCGAATTTATGTCTAAATACAACCTCGCATTCAAGATAAGCGAGGCAGTCATCCAAGATGGGAATCTTGGATACCCCGGGATGAGTCGAGTATTCCTGTAGTTTATCTAAGTCACGCCCCGAACACCTTCCAAAATGCAAAGCTGTGTCCTGCTGTCCAGAAGCCAATATATGCACAACAAAGTCGTTACAGTCTTGTGCTAAGGTGTATGAATAGTTTTGCTCCCATACGGCAACTTGTATTATCACCGGATCCTCAGACACACGGACTACCCAAGCAGCCGTATAAGCGTTTACCCTCCTCCCAGATTGCAGCGTAACCACAAAAACCCCACTGGGTATTAATCTGTCCGCTCGTTCAAACCGATCAACAGATTCGTAACTTGCTAGGTTCTTTTCTTCCGCAGTCATGTTGTATAGCCTAACGCTTTGGAAACATCATTGGCTACCCTTTTGATTCCATTTTCCAGTTCCTTTACAGAGCCCAGATCATCGAACTCTCGCTTTAAACCAGTTATACTGATCGCCCCAATTACATCCCCTCCATATCCCCTCACCGGGGCGGCCAAGCATTTGATGCCTGCCTCATGTTCTCCGTTGTCGATTGCATAGCCGCGCTCGGCGGTCAACTTGATCTCCTCAAGCAGCTTCATCGGGTCGGTGATCGTGTTTGGGGTGCGTCTTTCAAGAGTCATTTCTCTGAGGAGTGAAACCACTTGATCCGTTGGAAGACCACTCAAAAGAGCTTTACCGACCCCGGTGCAATAGGCGGGGGCACGGCTTCCAATCCTGGACATAATGGGAAGGGTCCTGTGGCTTTCGATCTTGTCGATGTAGACGACGTCTTGACGATCCAACACGCAGAGATGAACGGTTTTCTGTGTCTCCTCGTTTAGTTTGATTAGAAACGGATGGGCAGTCTCACGCAGAGGCATCCGGCGCAGCTTCTGGCTGCCCAGCTCCAGGATCTTGTTTCCAAGGTGATAGCGACTATCGTTGTCATTTTGAATGTATCCCATATCGAGGAGAGAATTGATATAACGGTAAACGCTCGTCTTGTGAACCCCGATTCGCTCCGCCAATTCAACCGCGGTCAGCCCGTCCGCGCTCTCAGCCAATTCTTCGAGAAGTCTGAGCCCTTTTTCCAGGATTTTTGCATTTGCCATAGCGTAAATCACATCCACCAGTAGCGCTTATTAGACTCACTATAGCAGAAAAAGCAACCCTTGTCAAGCGCAATATGGCAACAAGAAAAGGAATCCCGCGTGGCAACGGGAGAACGGGTTTTTTGGTGAAGGTTGCAATAAAACGCTGGCCGCTTGTCGCGGTAGATTCGTCCTTGGAATGTGATGCCTTAACAAACCGGGAGGAGGCTATAACGAGAGCGATGGCTGGGGAGCGGGGGACAAGGGATGCGACTCTCCCTGGATAAGGTGATGATACGCACCAGCGGCGGCAATCATGGCGGCGTTGTCGGTGCAGTAGGCACGCTCCGGGAAGAGGACGTCGATCCCGCGTTCCACCCCGTCGCTCGTGAGGCGCTCTCCTTATGGCGTCTTCACTACGAGTTCATTCAGTAATTGGCGGATCCTGTCGAAGGCTGCTTCGCTTATCTGCCCAAACTTCTTTGCAACGATGGACTGGGCCAACGTGTAGATCCTGTCCACTCGGATTCGACTCGGGCGCTCAAGAGAGCCGATAGTCAAATCCGCAGAGGTAATGGTAAAGCTGTAGTCCGCTGCTTTAAGATTCGACGTCATCGCTACCACCACTACGTCGTCTGTATTATGGTTGTACCTGTCATTGGAGATTACAACAACGGGCCGGCGGTGCTTTGATGTCAGGTCAGTGAACGGAATCGGAACAAGAACGATATCACGTTGATTAGGCATTGTTCCAGACTTCATCGTCAATTGGATTATTCCAGAAGTCAAGACTGCTCTGGGCAGCCAACACAAGATCACTGAAGTCGTCTTCGCTTTCTTCCACAACAAAGACAGCGACCCGCGTTCCCTTGGGCAGGGGAACACTCAGTTCCACTTTGCCGCCCTCTTGGACATTCAGCTTGTACTTGAAAGCTGTGCCTTGCATCGCTACTCCTCCTTTGGCCTCGATGTGGTGTTCATAGCAACCCTCTCTGCACGGTCGCAGCATGGCAGTCTTCTTGATAACTTTATTAAAACATTATGGTGTTAATCACATCGTTGGTCAAGTTCGCGTACTACCTCACTGGAAGGGAGGAGAAGAAACGTCTCACTGCCTGAGAGATCGCCACCAATCGCAAGGATCGATCGAGAGGTGATGATAAAGAGGTGCGTCTTCTCCCAACGGTGGGTAGCCGGCAGAACGTGAAACGCTCCCAGCGAACCTCCCGCGCAAGAAGGTCCTCGGAGGCAGCAAAGAAGAACGGTGCAGACCTGTCTGCCCTGTGAATATGACAGGCAGGCAGGCTGTAACGTTACAGTGAGAGCGACGGCTGGGGAGCGAGGGACAAGGGATGCGACTCTCCCTGGATAAGGTGATGATACGCACCAGCGGCGGCAATCATGGCGGCGTTGTCGGTGCAGTAGGCACGCTCCGGGAAGAGGACGTCGATCCCGCGTTCCACCCCGTCGCTCGTGAGGCGCTCTCGCAGGTGGGAGTTTGCGGCCACTCCACCAACCACGACCAAGCGCTTAAGATGATAGCGGCGCGTCGCTTCGAGCGATTTCTTGGTCAATACGTTGACGACGCTCGCCAGGAACGAGGCGGCGATGGTCAACCATGTGATGATGACGCTGCTGGTCTTCGGGCTGGTACAGGGATATCGCCGTTGGAAGGCGGAAGGACAGGAAGAGGTGGGCTGGTTGGGAGGACAGAGGTGGCGGAGGGAGCTAAAGAGGTTGAACCGGGACAAGGTGATCGTGTTTTCCCAAGATAGGTATGGGATCTTCGACGTCAATGCCGTGCTGCAGCTGCGCGGGGTAAAGGTTCGGGCCCCACCGGAGGAGGTGGGGGGACGAGAAGAGACGTTAAAGCGCTATTATCTGAAGGAAAAGGTGTAAGGAGTGGAAGTGAAGGGCCTTAGGGGGAAATTGTTTTTTGGGAAGGAATCTGGGAGAAATTCCTGGATGAGAGGGGGAGGTGACCCACGAAGAGCGACTTTAGAGTGGCAGAGTAACCTTTAGGAGTGAGGCAGAAGGGAAGTTCCAGCGAACCAAGGGGTGAGATTGCTTGCTGAAATCTTATACTGGAACCTCAGTGGGTACCGTAATGGAAGCTGGCAACCGATGACTAATCCGGCCTATTCTCCTCGTTGGCGGAGGCTGACGAAGAACCCAGTCGCTGCGATGAGCCCCAAGCCAGCGATGCATCCCCATATGATGATCGGACATCCGGGAAAACCGTCCAACAGAAAACCACCGATAAACGGCC
>JAYELY010000127.1:0-3545 GCA_034717795.1 Caldifarciminota bacterium | reverse complement strand
AGACGATGGTGACTGTACCCGAAGGGGTGGACGTTACCAAGGCCGCCAGGAGGTTTATGGATTCGTTCAAGTTGATGTAGTCAACCCGCAAGGTTACTACGTAACCCTGTTGGAACCCTACGCCGCCTTCTGCAAACTTTTCTCCGTAGGAGAAAAGGAGCATTTAAATCCCCCTCACCCTAATTCTCTACCCGACTGGAGTCTTGACAGTCTGATTGGTTTCGGCATAATCAAATTATGAAGATTGACCAGGGGAAAGAAGGGACGCGTGCTGTGCCCGCATTCGACAGGGTTCACCGATTCTATGATGCCTACATGCGGGTGACGGGCATCTATCGGGAAAAGCTCATCGCAAAACTGCTTTCGCTTAAGGGAACTGAGCGTGTAGTGGACCTGGGCGGCGGCACCGGCTGGGTGGCGCGGTATCTTGCGCCGCAGTGCGGTGAGATCTACGTTCTGGACGAGAGTGCGGGGATGCTTTCCCATGCGGGCGGTCACCGTTCAGTCCGCATCGTCAAGGCCAACGCCCTTGCCACCCCTTTCCCTGATTCCTATTTCGACGTGGCGGTGCTCTCCGACGTCCTGCACCACGTTGCGGATCAGGAGACCCTCTTGGGCGAGGCGCACCGCATCCTGCGACCCAAAGGCAGGCTTTTGATCTACGATTTTGACGCAGATCACCCCGGAGCCAGGCTTTCGCGGTGGTTCGAGGCCAGACTCTTCGGCCAGCTTTACTGCCGCAATCTGGTCTGGGTGGAGCAGCTTCTTGCAGAAAAGGGTTTTGATGCGGTCAAGGGAATCGTCCGCGGCCACCGCTACATCATCATCCGGGAAAAACGTGAAGCTTCTTGATCTTTACAGGAGGTTCCTGCGCGATGATACGGGCAGGCTGCGCGCCGTGAAAGGAACGTTTGCTTTCCTCAAGACCGGTGTCTACTACTATCTCTTGAAACGCAGGATAACGGGCAGGGACTACAGAGAAGCCTACGACGCGGCGTCGGCGACATACCTTCGCTGGACCGAACGGATGGGCAAGCACACCCAGAAAATCGTGAAGCTTGAATACCTTAACCCTAAGCAAGGCAGGGTAGAGGTCCTTGATCTTGCCTGCGGTTCCGGCTGCATCACGAAGAAGCTTCTTGAGCGCTGGGAGGCCGGAGGCGAGTTAAGGGTGACGGCGGTGGATTTTTCGCTAGGCATGCTCTCCTGCGCTCGTAAGGCAATCAATGACCCCAGGGTTCGATTTGTTGCCTCGGAGGGGGCGGAGTTTCTCAAGCGTCAAAAGCCCGGCACTTACGACGCCGTCTTCTTCGGCTGGGCGTTGCCTTACTTTGATCACGCCGAGCTTATCCCTCTCCTTTACCGCTCACTCAAACCCGGCGGGCTGGCCTTCCTCATCTCCAACAGCAAGGGGACGCTTGCCGAGATGGAGAACATCTTCATTGAACTCATGGCCGAGCATCCAGTGGAAGTGAATAAGGTTTTGGATGTGAGCTTTCGGCTTCCGGACGGGGAGCGAGGTCTTTCGGATTGGTTTGCCCGGCAAGGATTCGCTGTCCTGGAGAGCGGGGAGGGCGAGGAGGAGGTTTACTTTGACGACCCTCGCGAGCTTTACCGCTGGCTCTGTGAAACCGGTGCTTTGGCAGGAGCGGGCAGGATATTCAAGGACAAGGGGATTATGGAGAATGCTGTCGTCGAGAAGATCAGGCGGAGGAGGGGAACGGGCAGGCGCTACATGATCAACCACCGCTTCGTTTACGGAATCTTCAGGAAGGCTGAGTAGGTATGTTTCTTTCAAATCTGCCCGTGGTTTTGCGGATGTTTACCGATCCGCGTCACCTGCGGTTCACAGGCGAGGTAATCCGGAGACTGAAGCATGACCCATCCTTCTCCTTTGCCGGCTACGTCAGGATGTTTTCGGGATCGGCAAGAGGGGAGAGGATAGTTCGGTTCGGGAACCAGTACATCATTAGCTCTTATGTCCCGCCTGTGCCGTCCCGGGCCTTCCTTACCTTGCTTGACGGTGCCAGTGATAAGCCTTTCACTGACCTTGCTTACGTCCGCCGTTCGGCCCCGCTGTCTACCTATCTTTCCATGACCGACCGCTGCACCTACAACTGTGTTCACTGCAGCGCAAAGCTTCGCAAGAAAGGTCCGGAACTCACCACGTCCCAGTGGATCAAGGTTATTGCCGACCTGCAGGATCTCGGCACCTCCTACATCGGGTTCACCGGCGGCGAGCCGCTGATGCGCGACGATATGGAGGAGATCATCTCTGTCGTTGACGATCGTTCCACAACCATCCTCTTCACTAACGGCAGGAGGCTCTCCTTGAAACGTGCACAATCCTTAAAGAAAAGCGGCCTCTTTGCGCTTTCGGTGAGCCTTGACTCGGCAGACGCCGAGGCCCATAACCGCATGCGTAACGATCCGGACGCCTTTTCGTCGGCGCTTGCCGCCATTCGCAGCGCACGCCTGGCCGGGCTTTACACAATCGTGCAGGCGGTGGTGTTCAGAAGGGAACTGTCAAGGGAAAAGCTCTTCTCGCTCTTCAGGCTGGTCAAGGCTCATGGCGCGCACGAGATCAGAATCCACCAGCCCGTGCCTTCGGGCAGGCTGCTTTTCATGAAGGATCGCGGTGATACCTTTTACTCCGAGGATGACCGCAAGCGTCTCTTTAAGATCCAGTTCGCGGCCAACCGCAGGCTGTGGGGCTTTCCAAAGGTCTCCTCATTCCCCTACACCGAAGGGACTGACAAGTTCGGGTGCAGCGCCGGCCTGCTTCACTCCTACGTGACAGCCTCAGGCGAGTTATGCCCATGCGACTTTATACCACTGTCATTCGGCAACGTTTTGAAGGACAATCTTAAAGAGTTATACGACCGTATGAGCCGCGCAGCTGGCATCCCGAAACCCAGCTGCTTGGCGATAGAGATTGCACCACATCTCAGAGGTAAGAAGCTTCCTCTAAGTCCACAAGAATCAACGGGCTTATGCCGCTCTGGACAGAGCCGTGAATACCCTCGATTCTTCAGGGATCTTCAGTGAGGTGAGGTTTTCCCCTCCCCCCGGCGGTAAACCGCCGTCCCCCTCCACCAGGGAGGGGGAACTTTTACCCCACAAAGGCACTTCGTCCCTTTGCGGGGACCCCAAGGGGATCGTGCTGCATATGAGATTGCCACGCTCCCTGCGGTCGCTCGCGATGACGGAATCCCCTCCCCCTTTATCCCTTTCCGCAAGGGGAGGGGGAGATGCCCTTACCCCTTGCTCCTATCCCAGGGGAGAGGGTCTAAGGGGCATTCCCTTACCAGACAGGGGCACGCTGTCCAGAAGGGAGGGGGAGAGCTCAATCCCCCTTTAGTTCCCACTTATTAAAGGGGACACCCATCACCCTTTCTTCTATAATCCCTCCCGCAAGGGGAGGGGAAGTTGATGTTGTGGCCTCGTCCTCACCATCCTCCCCCTTGATGGGGGAGGATAAAGGTGGGGGTGATCACTATTTCCACCCTCCCTTTTGTTCCCTCCGGTCAAGGGAGAGATAGTAA
>JAYELY010000126.1:15968-18062 GCA_034717795.1 Caldifarciminota bacterium | reverse complement strand
GTTCTTTTGGATCATGATGGCCCGTCGGTGCTCCTCTACAAAGTGGACAAGCCGTTCAAGATCGATTACCCCAACGCAGCCCAGACCCTTGTCAACATCCAGGTTCCAGATCTTCGCAAGGTCATGGCCGATCTGAAGGCCAAGGGTGTGGAGTTCATCCACTCCGAACCCCAGCCCTGCCAGGCAGGGATATATGCGGCGTTACGCGACCCGGCAGGCAACGTGATGGAGCTTCTGGAGTTCGGTGGAAAGTCGACTCCTGGCCGCTTGACATAGCAGACATACCGTGCAGATTGGTACGGAGAAGCCTCCCGGCTTCCATACCATATATGTGCCATTATCCAGGGGAGAGCCGCTTTTTTATCTATACAAGACCCTATGTTATGATATAGGCCAAACTTGAGGGGTTGTCAATCCCCTCCGTCATTGCGAGGACTGGCGAGACGCAGGCGAGACAGAACGAAGCAATCTCGCAAGTAGAGGCGCGGCATACACTATGAGATGTACAACATCTCAAGGGGCAGGCCCTGCCGTGCCCTTTGTTTTATCCGCAGATGACGCAGATTAGATTTGCAATGTAGGGACGGCTTCTCCAGGCCGCTTGGTGGTCTTCCGATCAGAAAAACGAGCGTACCTTATTTTGGTCGAAAGCTACGTGTACCCCTGATAATTGCTTTGGTTACACTTAGTTTGGGTATAATTGTCGAGATAGTGGCGTTGGTTTTATCTTGCTGGAAAGAATGTATGGAAGACTTAACGTCGGCTGTTGTTTGAAGAGATAATAAGTGGCGGCGATGAATCATGATAACTAACCCCCCGTGTGTCCTGGTAGTAACGGTACAAACTGGCAGCTGGAGAGTTCGCGGAAGCGCAATCCACCGCGAGTTTTGGTTATCAGGTTGATCCGGCCCTTTAAAGGTATAACCATCCTGCCGCCGAGTTTGAGCTGATCTGCAAGATCGGGCGGCACCTCGTCGGTCCCGGCGCTCACGATGATCGCGTCGTACGGTGCGTGCTGTGACCATCCAAGCATTCCGTCCCCGGCTCTAAGTTGGGCGGTTCCGCATCCGGCCCTGATAAGCTTCTCTCCCACCTCCTTGACCAGGCTCAGATTGCGTTCGATTGAGTAGACCTCGGCTGCCAGCCTGGTCAACAGCGCTGTCTGGAAACCTGAGCCGGTTCCGATCTCGAGCACCCGGTCGCAAGGAGAGAGTTGAAGTGCGGCAAGCATAGCCGCTACCGTGGATGGAGCGGAGATCGTCTGTCCCCCGCCTATTGGAAGGGCTGCGTCCTGATACGCCTTGTGTTCCAGCCCCGGCGGCACGAAAAGGTGGCGGGGAACCTCTCCGAACGCTTTGATGACCCTTGCGTCTTTTATGCCCTTAGCTTTCAAGACTTCAATCAATCGTCGGACGTTCCGTGCGCTGGATTGCATGATGTATTATAGGGGATGTGGTTTGCGGGTCAACAGGCCTCGCTCCTAGGCTCTCATAATCAAAACTATAAACACCTCCCGGATTGAGGTCAAATAGTTCTGAGGATTTCAGGTTGACCTTATTCTCAATATCTATATACTTGGTTAAATTGGAGAGGTGTCCGAGCTGGCCGAAGGAGCACGACTGGAAATCGTGTACCCCGGGAAACCGGGGTCGCGGGTTCGAATCCCGCCCTCTCCGCTTAAGCCGCTTACCGCCGACAGCTCACCGCTAACAGCCGACCGCAATAACGCGACTGCGCCGCTCAGTTCAAATCGCAAATTTACCTGGTTTGTTCGGCGATAACAACGGATTCAACAACAATGATCCCTTACCCTGCGCCTTTACCAACCCATCTTAAATTTGAACTTTGCATTTGCAATATCTTCAGCTTCCATACCTGCAATCTTTTTCATAGAAGACAAAAAAAGGAGCATGGATTAGGGGCACTCAAGATCTTACGACGTGAAATAGTGGGGTATTTATATCTTTCCGTGCAGGCGGACCCTGCGCACGCAGGGTATGGACCTCAAACGCTGGATAAGCTCTGCCGATGGGCTTACCCTTATATCCTTGCTTCGGATGCGAACGCGGTCGTTGGCGTTTTCGCCGTTTCTTA
>JAYELY010000126.1:0-15868 GCA_034717795.1 Caldifarciminota bacterium | reverse complement strand
CCGTGCAGGCGGACCCTGCGCACGCAGGGTATGGACCTCAAACGCTGGATAAGCTCTGCCGATGGGCTTACCCTTATATCCTTGCTTCGGATGCGAACGCGGTCGTTGGCGTTTTCGCCGTTTCTTAAGTTTATGTAGAGGGCGCAGCGCCCAGGAAACTCCTCAGCCAATTCCCGTATCTTGAGGAGTTCTTCCCTGCATATCTCTTGCTCGTCAAGTTCTACGATTACCTTGTTAAGTCTGGCGCGTGCGGCGCTGAATGGAATTATCTCCTCGCTGAACAGCTTGGCCCTTGCGTCATCTTCCGTGATCGCGGCGCGTCCCTTGACCAGGATCGGTTCGTCGGAGCGAAGGATCCCCCGGTGTTCCTCGTAGAGCCTGGCGAAGACAAAAACGTCCATCTCAGCGGTGAAATCCTGAAGGGTTACGATCGCGTATTCGCGGTCCTTCTTGTCTCGTTTGGCCTTGCGAGCCGCAACCGCACCGGCGACCACGATCGTTTTACCGTCCATACGTTCGTCTATCTCTTCTATTGGAGATACATCAAGCGCCTCGTAAAGGTCGCGGTACTCCTCAAGCGGGTGTCCTGAGAGGTAAAACCCGAACGCGTCCTTTTCGTAGTTCAGGAAATCCTTGGGCCGGAACTTTTTTTGTCTGCGCCGCTCGGACTTCCCTTCCACCTTCTCGGAATCGACAAAAAGCCCCTGTTGTTTCTCAAGCATCAATCCTCGCCTGTTCCCCAGGCGGGAGATTTCGTCTGGCAGACGGCCCAAAAGAAGCTCGCGGTCAGGGTCGATGGAATCAAAGCATCCCGCCTTGATAAGATACTCCGCGCACTTGCGGTTCACCGTTCCGTGGGTACGAGTAAAGAAGTCCCGCGTATCGGAAAAAGGCTCCTTTTTGTTCTCCTCCTCGATGAGCTCAGCCGCTGTTCTTCCCACGTTCTTGATGGCCCCTATGCCGAAGCGGATTCCACCACCCTCGATCTTGAAGGCGTAGCCGCTTTTGTTTATGTCCGGAGGAAGAATCTCGATCCCGCTTCTGCGTGCATTGGCAATAAACTGGGCCATCTTGACCTCGGAGTGTCCCATCTCGCTGGTCAAAAGGGCGGTGAAGAACTCGCGCGGGTAGTTTGCCTTAAGATATGCGGTGGAGTAGGATATGTGGGCGTACCCTGCGGAGTGCGACTTGTTGAACCCGTAGCCTGCGAAAGGCGCGATCTGATCGAAGATGGCTTGGGCGAGTTTCTGGTCTATGTCTTGTTTTTCGGCGCCTTCGAAGAACTGCTTCCTCATCTCGGTCATGAGCTCTGGGATCTTCTTGCCCATGGCTCGGCGCAGGTGGTCGGCCTGAACGTATGAAAATCCTGCAACGGCCCTTGCGGTCTGCATCACCTGCTCCTGATATATGAACATGCCGCAGGTTCCGGCAAGTACCGGTTCCAGACGAGGATGAAGGTAGGTTATCTTGCTTTGGCCGTTTTTGCGTCGGAAGAACTCGTCAAGATCGATGTTCGCCAGAGGTCCGGGACGGTAGATGGCTATCACCGCGATTATATCTTCAATCTCGGTGGGTTTGAGCTTTCTTAAGATCTCGCGCATACCCCGGCTTTCAAGCTGGAACACCCCGGCGGTGTCGGCGCGCTGCAAAAGCTCGTAGGTCTTTTTGTCATCCAGGGGAAGGTTGTCGGTATCTACCTTGTGTCCCGATTGATTTATAAGTTTGGAGCCCATCTTGATCACCGAGAGGGTTCTAAGCCCCAGGATGTCGAGTTTCAAGAGCCCGATGGAGTCAACGGCTTTCATGTCGAACTGGGTCGAGATGCCGTCGTCAGCGGCCTTGTACAGTGGCACGAACTCGGTCAGAGGCTCCGGGGTGATCACCACGCCCGAGGCGTGGATCGAGGCATGACGAGACACCCCTTCCAGTTTTTCGGCGACAGCAAAGAGCCTCTCGTATAAAGGATTGCCCTTGATCAGTTCGGCAAGTTCCTTCTGGGTGTTGCGCGCCTCGCGCAGATTCATGTTGAACGGGATGAGCTTTGCCAGTCTATCCACGTCACCGAAGGGGACGTCCAACGCCCTGCCAACATCCCTCACCGCCGCCTTGGCCTTCATGGTGTCAAAGGTAATGATGCGGGCAACGTTCTCCTTCCCGTAGCGCTCGTGGATATAATCTATAACCTCCTCGCGGTCCTCGTCGGCGAAGTCTATGTCTATATCGGGAAGGCTGATTCGGTCCGGGTTCAGGAAGCGCTCGAAGATAAGTCCGTAGTGGATGGGGTCAAGCTCGGTTATCCCAAGCGAGTAAAGCACCAGACTTCCCACCGCCGAGCCGCGACCAGGCCCAACAGGCACACCGTTACGCTTCGCATAATCCACTATATCCTTAACGATCAGGAAGTATCCGGCAAAGCCCATCTTCCCGATGATAGCAAGCTCATGCTCAAGTCTTTGTGCGTACACCTTTTTATCCGAAGGGCACTTCTCGCGGCAGCCGGAGTAGGCAAGCTCACGCAGATAAGACATGGACGACGAGAACTCTTTCGGGATTGGGTAGCGAGGCAGCTTGAAGTTGCGGGTATCCAGATCAATGCTCACCATGCAGCGCTCCGCGATCTTCACAGTGTTCTCAAGAGCCTGGGGCAGATCCTTGAACGCTGCGGCCATCTCCTGGGGCGACTTGAAGTACATCTCGTTTGACTCGAACCGCATTCTGTCCTCATCGTCCACCTTCTTGCCGGTCTGGATGGCCAGAAGCACGTCGTGCGCGTCGGCGTCGTCGCGGCTAAGGAAGTGGCAGTCGTTTGTGGCAACTATGCCTACACCCTCCTGGCCTGCCAAATCAACGGTGCGTTTAATCATATCCTCGGTTTCCGGAAGCCCGAGATTCTGCACCTCAAGATAGAAGTTCTCCTTGCCGAATATATCTACATAGGAACGCAGGGCCGCTCTGGCAGACTCCGTATCCCTTTGAAACAAAGCTGCCGAAACCTCACCACTCCAGCAGCCAGACAAAGCTATGATGCCCTCGCTGTGCTCGGCGAGTATCTGTTTGTCAATCCGCGGCCTGTAGTAAAAACCCTCAAGGTATGCCGCAGACGAAAGCTTTATAAGGTTCTTATAACCCCTGTTGCTTGCGGCAAGCAGGGTAAGGTGATAGTTTACCTCCCCTGACGAAGGGGTCTCTTTCTTGTCAAAGCGACTCCCCGCTGCCACGTAGGTTTCTATACCTATGATTGGTTTTATACCCTTGCGCTGCATCGCTCTGTAAAAGGGCACTACTCCGAACATGTTGCCGTGGTCGGTAATCGCCACAGCGGGCATCTTGAACCGGCGCGCCTGCTCGGCCAGCTCCTTCACCCGAATGGAGCCATCCAGGAGGCTGTACTCGGTATGAAGGTGAAGATGAACGAAATTCGGCTCGGCCATGTGATGATATTAACCTTCTCTCACCCCCTGTCAAGAAATTCAGTGCTCCTTTCCGTCTTTGACGGAAAGATCGCAGAAGCAATTCCAAGCACCTGGTAGTTTCTGGGACGATTCGTGGAGATATTGAAAGCTAAGAATACGTTTACTGTTGCCTTTTCCCGAAGTGGTGGGTGTAGGCAAGTCCCAGGCAGAAGCTCTGGAAGAAATCGTCGCCGTCGAAGCGGAGGTCGGCCACCTCCAGCTTACAGGGAAGCACGTCGGCCGCGGCGTACACGTGCAGCCCCTTGACCGGATGGACGTTGATGAAGGCGGTCTGGGGCAGGAAGAGATAGGTGGTCTGCAGCCCCATGGTAATGAATTCGTGGCCCCGCTCGTCTGAGAGCCCCATCATGGGGGTAAGGCTGACGATGTTGGGGAAATCGAGATCCATGCGCAGGGCAACGTTGAACCGGTTTTCTGCGGGGGTGGAGAGCTTGAGTCCAACGCAGGACATGGGAACGGGTAGATGGTAAGCTCCGCTGTCGTCGTCGGGATCGTCGCCCCGCCAGTAGAGATCAGGGGAGACGAACATCCCGAATCGTCCCTGGATCGAGAAGGTGTTGGAAACCCCGTAGGCGATTAGAAAATCCGGCCTTGTGCCCTTGAACGTGCCTTCAGCCGTACCCTGATTAACCTCGGTGCCCGACCGATAGGCCGACTGGTAGGCAAAGCCAGCGCCTACGGTCAGACCTTCATGCGCGATTGCCGAGTCATAAAGCGGCGGAGACACGCAGGCGGTGGCGATCAACGCCAGGGGAATTAGCAATTTAAGTATCTTCATACTTGCCTCCTTGAGAGTAACAATAACGGTAAAATCTCCGCTTGTCAACTTAATCTGCTTCAGAAAAAGGGTTGTTCAGTATTTGCCTGCTGAGGTTGACTTGAGGAGAAACGAGCCTAAACTTACGCAATGCAACAGGGAATCCAAGACGTTAAGATAAAGGAGCTTCTGCTCATACCGGACGAGCGAAGCTGGTTCTCTAAGTAAAAAAGGAGGCTGCACATGAAGCTCTTAAAGGCGGGTGTGATTCTTTTGTCTTTTAGTGCCGTTGCTTTGGCTTCTAGGGCGGTGGAGCTTATACCGCCGGTGTTTATTGAATCGCCAGAATCCGTTACCCCCTTCTACGCCCCGACAGAACTTGGCTACGAGCGAATCATAGTCACTCAAGACGAAGAGCAACTCTTTGATATGATCAACGTCCAACGGGCAAAAGAAGGAGCAGATCCACTGCATTGGAACAATCAACTTGCATCTGCCGCCAGATTCCACAGCCAGGAGATGATCGACAACAACTACTTCAGCCACGATTCCAAAAACAAGAACGGGGCGAGTTATGAAACCTTTGGCCAGCGGATCCTGCGTTTCAATTATCATTATTACCCGATAGGAGAGAACATCGCAGGCTGCCAAACAGTTCAGCAGGCGTTCCAGGGATGGCTCGACAGTCCTGGTCATCATGAGAATATGGTTCGGAAATCGTTCAGCGAGGCTGGGCTTGGAATTCGGGTCGGCGGCCCCTACGGAAAGATGTTCACTCACGATTTCGGTTACCGCCAGATCGAGTACGATCTTTCTATCAGCAGCGAGGACATCTCATCCACTCAAGTTGGCAGCAAGCTTTTAATCACCGCCCTCGTTCACAACCCGGGCACCACACACGCTTATCCTGTTATGGTGAGGTTCTATGAAGGCAATCCTGAAGGCGGTGGACAACAGTTAGGTTCGGATTACAAGGTGCCGGCGATCATCATCGGAGATGATTACCGTCCTGATACGGCGAAGATAGAATGGAGCACTTCCGGTGATTCAGGCGAGATAGAGATATACGTGGTGGTCGATCCCGAGAACGAGTTTGAGGAGTCGAACGAAAGCAATAACATTGCCTCTCGCACTCTGAGTTACGGCGGCGTGGCCGAAGAAATCGCTACCCGTCCGGCGGCCTTCGAGTTCTGCAACTGCACGCCGAACCCGATGACGCAGTTGGCCCAGATCAGTTACGCGGTCCCTGAACAGATGCCGGTTCGGCTGCGGGTCTATGATCCTGCCGGACGTTTGGTCGCCAACTTGGTTGATATGCCGCATCAACCAGGAACCTACCAGATCGTCTGGGACGGTAGGGATGACTCCAGCAATCCCGTAGGAGCGGGCGTTTACCTCGTATGTCTTGATAACGGAAGGCAAACGCATACCCAGAGCCTGGTTGTGGTAAGATAGGTTTATCTCGAGCAACCGATCACAACCGCGTTAGTTCCGATCTTTGCTCCGAAGAAGCAAAGGGTGATATAGATGGTTGACTTGAGGAGAAACGAGCCTAAACTTACGCAATGCAACAGGGAATCCAAGACGTTAAGATAAAGGAGCTTCGGGTTATACCCGACGAGCGCGGCTGGCTTATGGAGATATTGCGCTCCGACGACGCGTTGTTCGAGCGCTTCGGTCAGGCCTATCTCTCCACGGTCTATCCAGGCGTGGTCAAGGGCTGGCATTATCATAAAGTCCAGCGTGACAACCTCTGCGTCGTCAAGGGGATGGCCAAGCTGGTGCTCTACGACTCGCGGGATGATTCTCCCACCAAGGGTCAGCTGATGGAGTTATTTATCGGGGAGAAGAATCCTTTACTGGTCTCTATTCCACCGGGCGTGCTGCACGGAATGAAGGGCATCGGCACCGAGCCCGCGTTTTTCATCAATATACCTACCGAACCCTACAACTACTCCGAGCCTGACGAGTTCCGCGTCGATCCTCATTCCGGCGAGGTTCCCTACGACTGGTCGAGGAAGGACGGATGAGGAAGCGCTCGGTGCTGGTAACCGGAGGGGCCGGGTTCGTTGGTTCGCATCTGGTTGAGAGGCTGATCGAACGCGGCGATACCAAAGTGACGGTGCTGGATAAGCTGGTCTATCCAGGCAGGTTGGATACCATCCCTCAATCCGTTCGTAAAGACCCAAACTTCCGCTTTATCCGTGGCGACGCCGGTAACAAAAGAATCCTCGAACCGCTGCTCAAAGAGATAGACTCGGCAGCCCACCTTGCCGCCGAGACACATATTGACCGCTCAATCCTTTCGATAGATACCTTCGTCAAAAACGACTTCGTGGCGTCCGCCCACCTGTTTGAAGCGCTTGTCTCATCAAAGGTCAAGCGGATCATCCATCTCTCCACGAGCGAGGTCTACGGCTCAGCGCAGAGGACCCCGATGGATGAAGCCCATCCCATAGCCCCCCAGTCGCCCTATGCCGCGACCAAGGCAGGGGCCGACCGCCTGGCTTACTCGTTCTATAAGACCTACAAACTGCCGATACTTATCCTCCGTTTATTCAACATGTACGGTCCGCGCCAGCACCCGGAAAAATTGATTCCCTTCTTTACCACCAACGCTTTGCTTGATCTTCCACTCTACGTATACGGTGACGGTTCTGCCGAGCGCGACTGGATGTGGGTTGGTGACGGCGCCGCCTTGATCGAGGAGGCGCTCTTCGCGGATGACTTCTCATCCCTTGCAGGCCAGGAGCTAAACGCAGGAACCGGACACAGCTTTTCGATAAACTGGATCGCCGGGCGCATCCTCGATCGTCTGAATAAACCGAATGCTCTTTTGAAGGCCCATACCGACCGGCCCGGTCACGTGGCAAAGCTGGTCGCGAGTTCCGCCAAGGCGCATAAGCTCATGGGATGGAAGCCTCGCAAGCGCTTCGAGCAAGGCCTGGGTGAAACCGTAGACTGGTACAGGGACAATCAAAGGTTCTGGAAAGTTCGCAGGGAAGACAGGCGCTTCAAGGAATACACCAAGGCCTGGTACGGCAGGAAGCTGTGAGAGTTTTTGCATCGATCGAGGATGCTGTAGAGGACATCCGGCAGGGTAAGCTGATAGTGGTGGTTGACGATGAGGACAGAGAGAATGAGGGTGACTTTATAGCCGCAGCCTCCAAGGCGACGCCTGAGATGATCAACTTCATCCTCAAGCACGGCAGAGGTCTGCTCTGCGCGCCCATCACCAGGGAACGTGCGGAGGAGCTTCAGCTGCCCCCGATGGTCGAACGCAACACCGAGAAGCACGGCACCGCGTTTACGGTCTCCGTAGACTACAAGCACGGCACCACAACAGGCATCTCAGCGTTCGACCGGGCAAAAACCATCCAGGCCCTCGTAGACCCATCCACCCGTCCGGATGATCTTGCGCGTCCGGGCCACATCTTTCCTCTGGTGGCCAAGCGAGGCGGGGTTCTTCGCCGCGCCGGGCATACCGAGGCTGCGGTAGACCTTGCACGGCTGGCAGGGCTGAAACCTGCCGGGCTATTGTGCGAGATCATGGACGCCGACGGTTCAATGGCACGCTTGCCTCGGCTTCAGGAGATAGCAAAAGAGCTCTCCTTAAAGATCATCACCATCAAGGACCTTATCGCCTACCGCCAGCGCCGCGAAAAGCTGGTTAAACGCCTTTTCTCTACGCCGCTGCCAACCCGTTATGGCGAGTTCAACCTGATAGTCTATGAAGCTATCATGGAAGAAAACCATCATCTTGCGTTGATCAAGGGAGACGTTGAGGGCAGGAAGAACGTTCTGGTTCGCGTGCACTCCCAGTGCCTTACCGGCGACGTTTTCGGTTCGGGCCGCTGCGACTGCGGGGATCAGCTTCACCAGGCGATGCAGCGCATCGAAGAAGAGGGTTTAGGCGTGCTCGTCTACATGCGGCAGGAGGGAAGAGGCATAGGGCTTTTGAACAAACTGGTCTGCTACAGACTGCAGGATCAGGGGTTGGATACGGTGGATGCGAACGTGGCCATCGGCTTCCCGCCCGACGCCCGCGACTACGGGATCGGCGCACAGATACTTGCCGATCTCGGGCTTACGAGCATCCGACTCATGACAAACAACCCTGCCAAACGAATAGGACTCGAGGGTTACGGCCTCGAGGTTGTCGAACGTGTGCCGCTGATTATCCAGCCCAACGAGCATAACCGCTTCTATCTTGAAACCAAGCGGGACAAGCTGGGGCATTTGCTTGACAGTCAAAAGAACGAGGAGGAAGATAAATGAAGGTTACCGAACAAAAGGGCAGCCTGGACGCGAAAGGACTCAATTTCGGGATAGTGGTTCCCAGGTTCAACGAGCGCATCACCAGGCTTCTTCTCGATGGAGCGCTTGATTGTCTTGGTCGCCACAAGGCCGAGGGGGTTCAGGTTCGCTACGTGCCGGGGACCTTCGAGGTTCCTCATGCGGCCAAGGCCATGGCCGCAGATAAAGACATAGATGCGGTGATCTGCCTTGGAGCGGTTATCCGCGGCGAGACCCCACACTTCGAATTCGTGGCCTCAGAGGCGGCCAAAGGGATCGCAGCGCTCGGTCTCCAACTGGAGAAGCCCGTAATCTACGGTGTAGTGACCGCCGACTCCACCGAGCAGGCCATGGAGCGTGCCGGGGTCAAGCAGGGCAACCGGGGCTGGGACGCGGCACTCGCGGCTATCGAGATGGCGAACCTGGCAAAAGGAAAATAGCGCCTTTAGTGGAAGGAAGAGGTAGTTAAGATCGGGTGAAGCGAAGCACCCTCAAGGGGTTCAGGACTCGTGCACGTATTGCGGCGGTGGAGATCCTGTACCGTATCGATCTCGTGGATGCGGACCCATCGAAGGTCACACAGGAGGTTATACGGCGGAGGAAACTGAAGGGTGATTCCGCCGACTATCTCCGAATGCTGATCCAAAAGACGATTCGCGAGCAGAGCAGGATCGATTCCTCACTTTCACTCTCCCTCACCGACTGGCGGCTGGACAGGCTCTCCTACGTGGACAGGGCCATTCTGCGGCTGGCCGCCTGCGAGATTCTCTTCCTGGCAGAAATCCCTCCCAAGGTCTCGATAGACGAGGCGGTGGAGCTTGCCCGGTTTTTTGGAACCCAGGGCTCGGCACGTTTCGTAAACGGCGTACTCGACTCGCTTTATAAACGAGAGATCCTGGTCTCCGGGCAGTGAAGATCGCGATTCTTTCAGATATACATTCAAACATCGACGCCCTTGAAGCGGTCGCAAAGGATGCTAAGGAGTGGGGAGCTTGCCAGTGGCTAGTCGTCGGCGACATAGTAGGCTACGGTGCGGCTCCTTCGGAGTGCATCGATCTTCTCAAGAATCTCGGTGCCTCCTCGATCGCAGGCAACCATGACTGGGGGGTAATCGAGAAAACCTCTATCTCCTACTTCAACTCAGCCGCTCGCCAAGCTGTGCTCTGGACCCGCGAACACCTTTCCGCTGGATCCAGAGGCTATCTTGAAGACCTGCCTCTCACCTTGACTCATGGAGAGATCAGGCTTTCCCATGCGGACTTCACGAACCCTGCAAGCTGGGAGTATGTTTTTACGCTTTATCAGGCCAGGAGGCAGTTTGATGGATTTGCCACCCGCCTGGGTGTGATCGGCCACTCCCATGTTCCTTTTATCGTCCAGGCATCTGAGAAGGATGGACGAGTGGAGCAGGTGATGGGAGAATCAGTCAAGTGGGAAAGGGGCAGCCGGTATCTTATAAATGCCGGAAGCGTGGGCCAGCCTCGTGACGGTGATCCGCGCGCGTGTTACCTGAGGGTGGACTGTTCGGGTCGTGAGATCGCCTTTCGTCGTGTAACCTACGATGTTGCTGAAGCTCAGCGTCGCATATCGCAAGCCGGGTTGCCTTCCTCGCTCGCCGAACGCCTTCCTCTTGGTAGATAGTTGACTTAGGCCTCAATCACGCTAAAATTAAGATTAGGTCGTTAACGGAGGAACAGACTGATGATTATGAATCTAAGAAAAAGGGCGAAGATTGTTATGTTCATCGTCCTTGTCTCATTCGCAGGGTTGATGGTTTGGGGTTGGGGTGCTGATATAACGTCGCAGGGCGGGAGAATCGGGAGACGCAAGGTAAAGGAAAACGTCCTGGCAGTGGTAGGAAAGGAAGAAGTTACATCCCAGGATTACACTGCGGCTTACAATCGGCTGGCCTCTCAAATAGGTGAGGAGCAATTCAAACAGCTCAGTGATGCGGAACGTCGTGAACTCGCCGCGGCTACATGGGAGGAGGCTTTGGCGGACGCGATATGGAAATTGGCAATAGAGCGCGAGCGCGTTACCCTGGGAGAAGAGGAACTGCGTGAAATAATGATGTTCACGCCGCCTGAAGAACTCCTGCAAGATTCATCCTGGTATACCGACGGGGAGTTCAACTACCAGCTTTACTGGCAGATGCTCGCCGACCCGGATCTGCCTCCTCAAGTACAGCGATTCCTTGAGATATACAAGGCGGAACTTGGCCGTGAGGTGATGCGTTCAAAGCTGCGCTCTGACGTAACTAACGGGCTACGACTTACCCGAAATCAACTCGTAGAAGCGCAGCTCAGGGCGGGAACGAAGATGGTTCTTGAGGCGTTATTCATCTACGAGCTGCCCCAGGTTGATTCAAACGTCACCAGGGCAGAGCTGCAGGACTACTACGATAAAAACATAAAGTACTTTGAGCGCAAGAAGTGGTGGGAGCTACGAACCCTTCTCTTCCCCATATACCCCTCCTCCGAGGACTCAAGCTTCTTGGCCAAAAGGATCGAGGATGCTGTGGCGGCTCTTGCGGCAGGGTATGATTTCGACCAGATAGCCATGGACTTTACTCAGGATTCAAGCAGAAGCGTAAGCCGTTCGATTGATCTGCTGGACGCGGTCGAGTATGAGGCGCTGAATCCTCTTGCTGAGGGCGAAGTCTCAGAGCCGTACTTCGACAGAGGTGGATGGCATCTTGCAAAGATTGTTGAAAGAACCCCGGATAGTATTGCCTACCAGGAGATATACTTTCCACTTGAACCCGGTGCCGAGACCAGAAAAGCTGTCCTGGCGCGTATAGACGAGTTCCGCAAACGCGCCCGTACCCGTAAGGGGAACCTGGATTCTTTAGCCGCAGAATACGGCGCCTCAGTACGCCTCGGCCCGTACGTCCGCGAAAGCAAGGATGTTGTAATGCCAAGATTCCCCTACACTGAAGCCGTCAAAACCTACGCTTTAGCCTCGAAGGTAGGCGGCGTAAGTGAACCCTTCCCGGAAGTCAGGGGGATATACTACGTATTTGCGACCGTAGACATAGCAAAGCAGAAGATTATTCCCTTAGACAGCACCCTGGAATACGTAAGGGACCAGGTAATCCGTGAAAGGGCCAAGAGTGCTCAGCGCGATTACGCGATCCAGCTGCGTCGAAAGATCGAGGCCGGGGCCGATTTCCCCTCGCTTGTAGGTATGCCGCACGTAAGTATAGACACCTTGCATTTCGGATACTACTTTGAAGCGGAGAACCGATACGGTGCGGAGATGGCCGGTGCTTGCTATGCCCTTGACGTAGGTCAGATGGCCGGTCCGGTAAAGTGCGACATCGGCTACGGCTTCTTCCGCTGCCTGGAGCGTGAGTTTGACCCGGCTTCCAAACTCGTGCCGACCGCGATACAAAACGAACAGACGGTTATCCTTAACGCCCTGGCTGAAGAGATCTTCCCGCGCAAGGACGTGAAGGACTACCGCAGGGCAGGCAATTACTACGGGGGAGGATAAGGTATGGCCCCATCGTCTAATGGTCAGGACATCACTCTTTCAAGGTGAAGATACGGGTTCAATTCCCGTTGGGGCTATTGGTTTCTAACTGAATAGAGGAGGTCCGTGATGGAAAGGAACGCTTTCCTCATACCTATAGTTATTTCCGTGTTTCTTTTATGGGATGCCCCTGCCCAGGCCCGGCCCAACCACTGGGCGCAGAACGGCGCGCTGGATGTTTTCTACGCGCCCGCAGGCGAGCAGGGGTTGCTCTCATTCAGCGTCGTCCACGTTGCAGGCGGCTACTCAAACGAGATCTACGGCCATGACTACAGCGCGATCGGTTTCGCTCCGCTTTCCTTCATGGAGTTCTCCGCCGCTGTCTACGCGGACGGCTTCCGCTCAGACGACGATCATTACCTGATAGGACCTGTCATGCTCTCCCCTGCCCTGAAAACCGGTTATGCTTTTTACCTCGGTTCCGAACCGAATGAGAAGGAATTCTTCCTGGCCCCCGGTTTAGTGGCTCTCGGTCGGTTCGCCACTGCAAGCGTTTGGTCCGGCGATTCAACTTCGGTATCTGCCCCGCCCCCCTCGGTTGATTTTACAGGGATTTTGGGCATCGGGTACGATATTTTCAAATTTCATATCAATGCGGGTTATGGTATATTCATCAATTCCGGTATCGCCTCAATCCCCTGGGGAGTCGCGGTAGAGGTTTCCCCATTACAGTTCCTTGATGTGGTGCTGGAAGCAACCAACCGAAGCCCTGCAGGTGACATACTCTCCTTCGACGCACTGCAGGTAACCCCCCTGGTTCGCATGAACATTCCATCGGTAACCTGGCTGACCTTTGATCTTGCAGTGCCTATAGGCATAGGTTCGGAGCTTTACCCGTGGAAGATCGAGCTGGGTATCTCGGCGGGATTCGATCTGATCCAACCTCCAAAGATTTCTCGCGCGCACCTTCTGGGGCGTGTTGTTGATGAAGAAACGGCGGATCCCCTGGCGGCAAGGCTCATCTTCCCTGAAGCAGGGATGGAACCGGTAATGACCGACTCGGCGACCGGCGACTACTCGGTTGAGCTTGCCACGGGAGTATACCGAGTCCGCGCCGAAAGCCCGGGCTACAAGTGGAAGGAGAAGGGGGTCGTGCTTCAGGACGGAGACCAAATGGTGCTGGACTTCTCGCTGGCAAAGGAAAGGCGCCCCCAGGCTCAGCTTTCAGGGACCGTAAAGGATACCAAAAGCGGCGAGGCGCTTGAACGGGTGTTCGTCTCCTTCGGCAGGACCGATGTCCCCGAGGTTACTACCGACGCCCTGGGGATCTACAAGGCCGCGCTTGCACCGGGAGATTACCAGATCACCTTCACCAGGGAAGGCTATGAGCCGGAGAGACGGTCTTTGTCTTTGAAGGACGGCGAGGCCAGGGAACTCAATATGAGCCTTTCACCGCCCGAACCTGCCCGTATGCCCGAGTTCGAAAACGTCGGCTTCAATCCGGGCAGTGCGGTCATCGTGCCTGAAAGCTACGCGGCGCTCGAGGAGGCGGCCCGCTTCCTTGAGACCTACCCCAGGGTTCGAATCGAGATTGAAGGGCACACCGACAGCGTGGGCGAGGACGAGGTGAACATGCGGCTCTCCCAGCAGCGCGCCGAAGCCGTTAAGACCTGGCTGGAAGCCAGAGGCATTGATGAGTCTCGAATGACGGCCAGAGGCTACGGCGAAACCAGGCCTGTCGGTGACAACCGCACCCGCAGCGGCCAGAAGGCAAACCGCCGCATAGAGTTCGTTATCCTTTCAGAGTAGAAGCCCCTCGATCTCTTTAAGCTTCTCTTCTGGAACCCCCCTTTGCCTGGCCGCATCAAGCAGCCTGCGTGAGAGCAACCGATAAAGCCTCTTTTGGGCAGGCAATTTCTCAAGGCTGTTCAAATTCTTAATGATAGTGTCCTTATCACCTCTCAGGAGAGGGCCGGAGAGTGCATCCGCCAAGGAACCGCTCTCAGCGGCGTTGTAGACCGTTTCTAAAGCAAGACGCGTTATTGAGCCTCTCATTTCCTCCTCGCTTAACCTCAAAGATAGACCTATATCCTTGGCGTACTCGAGCAATCCCACAATCAGGTTGGAGGCAAAAACGCACATCGCGTGGTAGAGCGGTTTTTCTTCCTGTGAGATGACAAACGTCCTTGCCCCGATTCGTTCGAGCAAAGACCTGAAAAAAGCCACAGCTTGCTTCGGCCCCTCAAGGGCGAAGTAGACGTCTTTGAAAGCATCCTTTTCCAACCGGGGATAAGGGAAGGTCTGGGCAGGATGAGCTGAAAGACGAAGCGGCGAAGCAAAGACATCACTTGCAAGTGCTCCTGAGAAGTGTACCAGCAGGCTGCCCGGATTGATGAAATCCCTCAACTCTTCGTAAAGCGAGGCTATCCTGTCGTCAGGAACCGCAAATAGAAGAGCCGCTGCGTCTCTTGCCAAAGAAGGTGCAGGAAGCACCGGACACCTCAGAAGATCGGCTCCCCTTCGGGCGGCCAGGGGATCGGTGTCCGAGACCCCCACAAAGGCCTCGCCGGCGTTATACAGAGCCGCCGCAATGCTGAACCCAAGGTTGCCTGCGCCATAAAGACCGAGTTTAAGAGCCATCTTTTAAAGTTACGCCTGCGAACAGATATGTCAAGTGTAAGGTGTAAATTCATTGTCTGCGTAGAACAGACCATTGGTGCTTGACAGTTTGCCTCTATCGGTTAAACTAACTCCATTCGCGAGTGAACCAACCACCATAGGAGGAAAAATGGTCAGGAGCAGATACTTGGCTTTTGTGGCGACGGGATTATTGGTTACGGTAAGCCTGGCTATGGCTCAGGCCGAGGAGGAAAAACATCTTAAGGAAGTCCACCAATGCGCCAGCCAGGCACTGAAGCTTGACGGCTACGTGCAGGCCCGCTGGGAAGGAACCTTAGAAGACCGTGCAATGCCTAATGCCTTCAGGATTCCCCGGGCTTATTTCGGCGTCTCCGGAGACGTGGCAAAGTACTTCTCATACAAAGTGCTTCTCACCATGCCGGGAGCATCGGTCGAGCTCTACGATGCGTACGTTGATGTCAAGCCCATAGAATATCTGGGCATACGAATCGGTCAGTTCCAAACCCCCATCGGGATGGAAAAGCTCACCTCGTCATCGGTGATACTTTTCCCGGAGCGTACCTTTGCATCGGGATTCACCATAGATCGTGATCTCGGCGTGATGCTTGCCGGTAAGATCAAATTCATAGGCCTCCAGCTAGGCATCTTCAACGGCGAAGGCCGCAACGTCAAGGTAGACCTCAACGAGGGCAAGGATATCGCAGCAAGGTTGACGCTCAAGCCGATAGATTACATGCACTTTGGCGGCGCCTACCAGATGGGCAAGCGTCTCTGGGTGGATACCACGGGTATGTTTTCCAGGGAGTGGGATTTCAACCGCTGGGGCGCTGAGTTTGCCTTAAACCCCTGGGATCTTTGGTTCGCTACAGAGATCATGGGAGGCAGGGACGAGGAAGTCTCTCTCATTACCTACTACGCCGAGGCGGGCTGGATGTTTTCCGTTCCTCTCGACTGGATTCACGGTGTTCAGCCTGCGGTGCGCTACGAGGTGGCCGACCCCAACACTGACACAGCTGGAGACACCCGCAGCATCATCACCGCAGGTATCAACCTGCACTTGTTGCCCGCAGACAAGGCGAAGCTTGCCCTGTGCTATCGGATGATTACAGAGGAAAGAAACGAGGTTGACAACAATCAGATAATAGCCCAGCTGCAGCTAAAATTTTAAATCCTCCTTTCGTCCTGCGGACGAAAGATCGGAGAAAAGCAAGGATTAACGTCGTGCTCC
>JAYELY010000125.1:0-3573 GCA_034717795.1 Caldifarciminota bacterium | reverse complement strand
ATTTATCTTAAGTCAGCTTCGATAAATTACTCAGAAGAAGTCGACTTTGAGAAGCCGGTCCTGGTTAGTACTAAAGCTTCTGCGCGATTGGAATCACTCTCTGACAAGGACTTTAAGGTATATCAAAGGTACAATCTTGAAGCCAAATCTAAAGAAGATGAAAAAACCTATGTAAAGATATCCTGCGTCTTCGCAGTGCTCTACAATTCCGAAGTCAAACCCGATGCCAAAATATTCGATGTCTTCAAGAACTCAACCCTTCGCCTAAACACATGGCCTTACTTCAGAGAGTTTGTGCATAATACGATAGCCAGAATGAACTTACCACCGATGATTGCACCTCTTCTGAAAGCTTAACGATGATCGGCAAGTACAACTTTTAAATCCCGCACACTGATGCGGGATTTTGTTTGTGGAATTAAAAACTAAACCGCACGCCGATTGAGAAGGGGGTGGCCTGGATTATTGAGGATTGGCTGGGATTTTCATCCTCCTTCGGCTTTCCCCACCAGTTTTGCCAGGAGTAGAAGCAGAGGGCGGTGCCTGCACCGAGGACAGCGCCGGCTGCAACGTCGCCCGGATAGTGGCGGTTGTCGGCGACGCGTGTCCAGCAAACCCATCCTGCGCCTGCGGCAAGGAGTGCGGTGATTCCTGACTTGGCTGCAACAGCAAGAGGCTCGTCCGAGCGCCACTCGTCCCATACGTAGAGGCTGAGATATGCAGCCCCGGTTGCGAAGTGGGTGGCGTGTCCTGAAGGAAAGCTCTTGCGCGCCTTTGTAATCTCGATCCCCTGGTCTAACCGATCGTAGTAATCGGGCCGGGGACGACCCACGATGTCTTTAGTTAGCTCCTTGATAATGTATCCCGCGGTGATTGCCTGAGCAGCACCTTTAAGATGGCTGTAGCTCGTGGCATTGAGCCAGCCCTCCTGGTTGGGCAGAAGCGAGGCCAGACCGATGGTGGTGAACATCGAGGCATAAACCCACGAGTCGGGCACCCGCTCCTTGCGATACTCCTTATCGCCAGGGCCTTGGATTAAAGGTTTTTCAAAGAACGGCTCGGCCTTGCTGGAAAGATACCCGCCGGCTGCCATACCACCGATCAGCCCCCAATCCAGCGCCTCACGCTGCCACCCGTACCACACCCCGTAACACCCGTAACACACCAATGGAACGATTAGAAGGCTCAAAGACAATCTGGATAACATCGCAGGATGCTAACCATCCACGCCTGCTTGTCAAGGGATATCTCTATAAACCACAGATTACACAGATTTTCACAGATTAGAACTCTCTGCGATCGTTCTCCTGCGGTAAAATTCCCTATGGTCGTTTTCCTCCGGTATGACTCCTTGCAGTCATTCTCATTCGGTAACGAAGAGTGCCAGCGAAGTTGATTCCGCTAAGTTAATGCAATACGTATCATATCTCCGTGGCTAGAGATGCCTCGTTAGATTACTCCGGGCGTTTGATTTCGTCCAGCCAGCCGTTGGAGATGCGGGAGCGGCGGTCGCGCCGGGTGTAGGGCTTTATATCCAGAACCGGCGTGCCCTCTACCATATCCACTCCCTTTACGTGAAGGATGTTTTTCTCGCGTTTAACGAGCCGGACAACTGTCAGCCCGATAGGATTCACCCGGTGCGGGCTGCGCGTGGCAAAAAGTCCCCTCGGCGGAGGGATGGACTCCCTGAACGGGCAGAACTGAAGCTTGTAGCCCTTTGATCGGTTAAACCACCAGATCACGTAGATATGTGAAAACCCCTCGATGTCCTTGAGACCCCTGGCGTAGGAGGGAAAGACCTCGATAGTTCCGCGCGCATAGCGTGGGCGCTCCACCTCCTCCGGTTCGGCAAACGGGGAGTGCACCACTCCGATAGGGGTGAGCTTCAGAGGTTTTTCTCTCATTGCCTTGAGAATAATCATCCAGATCAAATAGTCAACCGCTTGTGAGTTCCGGTTCTGCGATCTTTTTATCGTAAGGTAAAAAGGAGTATTTTATTCGGGGCCCAGTGACGGCGTACGCCGGCGAAGCGAGTTCGTGGGGCGCTCATATTAACCCCTGCTCTTCTCTCATTCGCTGTATCCATATCTTCATAAACCGGTCGGTGATTGTCAGGCGCCCGTTGTCCCGGTCAATGATATCCTTCTCAACGAGAGCCTTCACCGCCCTTTGGACGCTCGACGGAGAGCCTAAACAGTGGCGTTCCAGGAAATCCGACCCGAAAGGTTTAACCTCCGCCACTTCACTGGCCAGCGCTTTCAGAAATCGGCGTTGATTTATGGTAAGGGATGTCCAAAGATTTGTGTAAACGTAGCCTTCGTGGATGAGCAGGTTGTCCATAGCGGCCTGGATCAAATTCTCACCTGCCTCTGAGTTCTCCTCGCACAACTCCCACACATGATAGCATAAGTTCTGGGTATAATACGGATGCCCTTGGGTCATCTGGAAGATCGAGCGTATTGCCTCCTCACTTATCTGCTTGCCGGTATCGGTGAACTTCTTTCGGATGAAGACTAGCCAGTGGGTTTTATCTATTAGTTTGAGGTAATAGTGTACTGCCGATTTGTACAATGGACGCGATTTATCGAGGAACATCCTTTGAATCAAGGTTTTCCTGCTGCCCATAAAGACGTAGGCGACATTTTCTTGCGTCTGAATCACGCTGCGCAAAAGCCGTTCTACAAGGCTATTGTCGCTGTATTCTGAGATCTGCTGGAACTCATCAAAAACCACCACCACCTTTCGTTTGCCCTGAGCCGCAATTCTTCCCGGAACCGCCAGCACCTTCTCCAGCTCCGGCTCAGGCCTTTGGAATCTGTGTATCCCGAAAGACAAGGAAGGGTTACCATCCCTGTCAATACTCAGGGTCGGGGAAAGGTGAGAGAAGAACCTTCCCGCCATTTGCAGCAACCTCTCTACCGAAGGTGTCATGGACATGGTGACCGCCCTGGCCGTGGTTGTAGCGAACGATAGGGAATCGTCGGTAGGTGATAAATCCACGTAAGCGCTCAAGTAGCGATCCCTAGGGAGCTTGTCGAGGACGTACTTGACCAGCGAGGTTTTGCCCACCCGTCTTTCTGCATATATAAACACCTTGGCGCTGTTCTCTATATACCCTCGAATATCTTTGATCTCTTTGGCTCGATTGCAGAACGCATCCCCGCTGACCACCCCCCCGAACTGAAACGGGTTCCTCATTTTACGCTCCTTGCGTAACGCTCCGTGCGTAATGATTCGCGCAAACTTGAAACACCCGATACCCCGCCTGGCATCTAACCATTACGTTCATTACGCTTTTAGCATAACGCGCCATGCGTAATTATAGGCGAAAGCAGGGAAAATGCAACCCCGGATGTAATTCTTCACTCCTTACTGGTGTTCTTCACCGAACCTACAATAATTAAGGTATGAAGGTGAGGGATTGGATAACACTTTCCGCCGCGGTCGGCCTGATCGCAGCCGCGTTCATCTTGGGGATGAGATGTCAGGCGAGCCGCTCATCCCAAGGCGGTGTGTTGCGGGTCCGCGACACGCTGCGGATCAGCCAGATTGTTCAAGACACCGTGCTGCGCT
>JAYELY010000124.1:0-3586 GCA_034717795.1 Caldifarciminota bacterium | reverse complement strand
GTCCCAGTTTGCCGCCGAGGTACAGGAGGCCGGCGAAGAGCGCTCCGCCGATGACGGCTAGGATGAATAAAAGCCTTGCATCCTCGCCCTTGTTCTTGCGGTCCCAGCCGATGAACGCAAGCACCGCGCCGGCTACCCCACATGCGAGCGCGGCAACCGAAATGACTATTCCCCATGTGGTCATAACTTAGCTTAGTCATCAAAATCGGATTGTCAATCCGCAGATTACGCAGATGTCGCAGATTTAGATTTTGAATCCATGCAATCTGCGTAATCTGTGGTTTAAAGGTTGACCTGCCTGGAATTCTTGCTACAATTCCCTGTGTCTCAAAAACGAATCCTTGTGACCAACGACGACGACATCGACGCCGAGGGCATCAAGCTTTTGGAGAAGACGCTCGAAGGGCTGGGCGAACTCTTCGTCATAGCACCTGCCCAGGAGCAGTCAGGCTCCTCACACAGCCTTACCATCGGCAAGCCGGTGCGGATCACAGAGCGCGATCCCCATCACGTCGCTATCCAAGGCACCCCTACCGACTGCGTGCTGCTGGCGCACCATTCCATCATGAAGAAGCAAATCGACCTGGTGGCCTCTGGAATCAACATGGGCTACAACCTTGCCGACGACGTGCTATACTCAGGGACTGTCGCCGCAGCGATGGAGGGGAGGCTTCTTCGCTATCCTGCGGTTGCGATATCGGCGAATCGTGAGACAGGAAAGATCGCTCAATCTTCACTTGAGTTTGTTCGAGAGATTTGCAAGATGGTTCTTGACTGCGCTCGACCTGAGTTTATAAACGTCAATATTCCTCCAGGGGACCCCAAGGGAGTTAGTGTTACACGACTGGGCAAGCGGGTCTACAAGGACGTGGTGAACAGGACCAGGGACGAAAACGGGGAGTGGCATCTGATACTTTCCGGGGAGCTTTCCAGCGTATCCATGGAGGGTTCTGATACCGAGGCCGTTGAGTCAAGTTACATATCGGTGACCCCTTTGCATCTGGACCTTACCGGTTTTGAGAAGATCGACGAGCTACGTGAGGATCTTTCGGTGCTTCCAAGCTTCCGTTCACTGAACGCAAAGAGTCCTTAAGGATCGTTTTGGAATCTCCGAGGAGTTGCGTAACAGCTTCTTGGAGTTGCATTATTGTCGAGGTCCCCGCAAGAGCACGGAGTGATCTTGTGGGGTATTATCTTATGTGGAACTCTACGATGTCCCCGTCTGTCAGCACGTGGTCACGGGCCACCCTGGTTCCCTCGTGATCTTTATTCCACAGCCGCGCGTATTTGAGCTTTTCAGCAAAGTCCTTGTGAAGGTGGTAAGCCGCGTCCATGAGAACCGATCCTTTTTTAAGTAGAACAGGGTCTTGCAAGTCAGGCTCCTTGCCCGGCTGCTTGGTGTAAACGCGCACGATCCACAAGCTTTCAAATATTTTACGGGTTAATTCTTCCAGGCCAACGAACTGGCTCGCAGCGGTATAAAGGGCGTCTACCGGAAAGTGCGGCATCTGCCCGTCAGGGAGCTTATCTATCTTGGTGGCTACCCAGATGACCTTGCTGAGCCGGTAGCGCTCTATCTCCTCTTTGAGAGCGGCGATCCGGTTTTCCGCGTCGTCAACTGCAGAAAAGAGCGCCAGCACCAGGTCGGCGTTTCTAAGTATCCCCCACTGCCAGGGTTCGGTGTGTTCTCGGATCATCGGCGGCATGTCGATGAGCTGGAACTGGATGTTCTCGAAGCCAATCATGCCCACCACCGGATGGGAGGTGGAGTAGGGCCATTCGGCAATTACCGCGTCCGCACCGGTGAGTGCGTAGAAGAGAGAAGATTTGCCTGAGTTTGCAGCACCCAGAAGCCCGATTTGACCCGCGCCCTGCTTTGCAATATTGAACATGCGCTCACGCCTTGAGACGGCTGTCTTGGGCTTCTGCTTCATCTCCTTCTCAAGTCGTGAGATCTTCTTTCTGAGATCGGCCTGAATCTTCTCGGTTCCCTTGTGTTTGGGCAGTTTGGCCAGCATATCCTTCAGTGCGACGAGCTTCTCGCTTGCGGTTATCGCCTCCCGGTAGCGCTGCTCTGCTTGCTTATATTCCGGTGTTAGATTTGCCGGCATAAGACTCCTCTCATACGCAAGTATATTTGGATTGGGTGGAATCGTCAACCGTTACGAAGCTAGAATTCTATCTCGGTCTGCCGAACGGGCAGGGGCCACTTGCCGAAGAAGCTTTTTAAATCGTGGTCCGAATCCTCTTCCAGGTGAAGGACCTCGGGGAATATCTCAGGGCTGTATTCCAGGCCTATACAGGCGGCGTTCTTCCGCAATCCCAGACGTCTCATGGCGGTTGCCGATACCCGCTGTGCCTTGCCGATGATGGCTTCTATCCGGTTATCGGCGGTGACTATCGCCACATTCTCTCGTCCATGCAGTTTGGCCAGCCAGATACCCATAGCCCCTATCAAGGTGTCCACGACCTTGATGGATGTGAACTTCAGCTTGGCTGCAACGTCACCTTTTTTACGGAAATATTGATAGTGGTAGTCCACAGCCGATATCAAATCCGCCGCTATCACATGGTAGCGGCACAACTCATACTGCTGGATTACCTTGCCGTTGAGCGTGTCCTCACGGAACAAGTTTCTCGCTTCATCGTATCTCTTTTTGGAGATTGGTTTACCGTGAGGCAGGATTCTTTCGCCAAAACGCCACTTTGTAAAGGCATTGTAGGTTTCAACGATACAGAAGTCGGGTACGAACAGCTGTACGTTGGTCATTCTGTTTCTAATGGAGTCGATTATGGTTGCTATTCTTAGCGGGGTTTTGTTGAGAGAAGAAGTTTCCGGTAGATAATAGTCTACGACTACACTCGTATCCAGGAGCAGATACTTGCGTGTTTGCCATCTTGAGGTGGGCATGGTTCAGTCTAAGCTGGGGAGGAGAGTTGTCAATATCTGCTCCGGCAAATACAAAGGAGGGGGCCGCAGAGCCCCCTCCAGGGTTAAAGTCTCTTTTATCTCGATAGCTACTTCACGATTACTGCTTTTTGGACAACCTTTGCATCGTCGGTGGTAAGATAGATGAAGTAGACGCCCTTTGAGGTCTTAAGACCTCTCTGGTCACGACCGTCCCAGTAGATCTCGTGATTACCTGCAGTGAGTTCTGTGTTGATGAGTGTGCGCACCCGACGACCGGCAAGATCGTAGATATCCAGGCGAACATGAGTGGCTGCGGGCAGGCTGAAGAGGATCGAGCCTTTGCCGGCAAGGAGATCTGGAGAGACGGATAGATCGAGCGTCAAAGGAGCGACTTTATCTTCCTCGAGCGCGGTGAAGTCCATGTTGTTCCATGTTTCCTGACAATCCGCTGCATTGGCCTTGAGATCGGCAAGGTTGTCGCCTGCAAGGAACGCAAAGGCTACCGTGTCTGTTCCACCGACTGGAAGATCGAAAGGACCTGCAGATACAATGACTGACCAGTCGGTATCGTTGGGGGCGGAGGCAAAACTCAGCTCCCCGTTCAGGAACTTGAAGAACGTTTCGTCGTTCCACTTGTAATCCCAGACGTAGTCCGGATTCGAGACCAGGGTTACG
>JAYELY010000123.1:0-3592 GCA_034717795.1 Caldifarciminota bacterium | reverse complement strand
CAACCTTGGCCGCGGTCGCGCGAACGATGCCTATCTGGCTTGCGCCGGCGCAGAACGCATCGTAGGCGTGCTCGGTAAGCGTGCCGTAGCCGTACTCGTCGAGAACGTCGCCTGCATCGCCCGCGAACTTAACGTCCGTTGTGCCCTGCTCGGACGTTCCTATCAGGCAGAACAGTCCGGCCAGCGAGGGCGGCAGAACGCCGAGCCCGCCTTCCTTGATGGTAGGGTAGTAGCCGGGTAAATCGTTTATAGGCATCGGTTACTCCTTGTTGAGAAGATGTTTATTGATTGCGGCCTGAAGCTCAGCCTCGGTGATCGTTGACTGCTCGTCCCAGCCCATGGCGTTGCAAAGCACCGCTACGCGCGGGCGCGTCAGCTTGCGATCGGCAGCCCACCGGGCAAGGGACTGCTTCTTTTCCTTGCTCACTGGTTCCTCCTTGGCCTCTCTCTGAGGCTCTTGGGTTGGTTGTGGGGGTTCCTCAACGCCCCCGGAGGATTCAAAACGGGCAAACATGCCTTTGAACTCCTCCCGGGTAAGAACGGTGTCTTGGCTCACCCCAAACAGCTCGCAAAACGCCGGCAGCTCTTTTTCCGAGACCTTGTAGCGCCTGGCGAACTCGGCCACTGAGTAGCGATCTTCTGTAGACATAACTCTTCCTCCTTTTTTGATTAATCTCATCCCTGACCTCAAGGCTCTGTTATCTCCGGCTCATCGTATTCAAATCTGGTCACCAACGGCGAGACCTCGGCCATGAACACCTTGCCAGAGTAATGCAGAGACAGGGTTATGCGGTAGGTGGTCTGCTCTCCTTCGATCTCCGGGGTAACGCTCATTCCGGTCATCTCCTCGGTGACCTCCTCGCAGTGGCCGTCGTAGAGCTCGGCGGCAAGCTTCTTGCGGGCGAACATGAGCATCAGCTGATCAAGATACCCGCCGGAGCCGATCACTTCCTCCTCGGTCTGGGCGTAGATGTAGGCGGTTATCGATACAGTGGCGTCGCGAATCTGCTGGTTGGTCACCCTGTACGCCTCGGTCTCCCATGAGTAGGTGTCGCCCGCGACTACCTCGGAACCCTGGGTGAGGAACTTGAACACCGTGCCATTGCCTACATCGATTATGCCTGAGGTGGGGATGGAACCTTCAGAGACAGTTACCTCCGTCCCCCAGTCCGAGCCTGTCCATGGGGTTTTTCTGAGCTGGTAGGAGCCGTCGGTTCCTACAGTGCCTGAGGCGGTAATCTCCAACACGTAGCGGTTGTTGCCGGAGTGGGTGCCGGTGAGTGAAACCTCTTCGGTTCCGGTTCCGGTGTGGGTGATGGCATCGTTGCCGTTGCAATAGATCACCTCTGGGCCGCCGTAGCCTTGAGCGTTGAGGAGCTTGACTCCCCCCACGTGTAGGAGGGCGGTTGGTCCCTGGGAAAGGGTGACCGACCTGGGATCGAGCCTCTCGCGACCGATCACCCTCGAACCCTGTGCGAACACCATCGCCTGGAACGGGTTTTCCAGCGCGGTCAGGCCTTCCTCCACCCGGTCGTAGCACCAGGAGACTCGAAGGCCGCGCATTATGGGTCCGTAGGGAAGACTCATTTTGTGCTCCTTTTCGCCTTCGGCGAAAAGTTCGCAGACGGCAGTCGGTCGCTGAAGCAAAGGGCTTCGTAGGGGGCGAGGTTCGCGACCTTCGGTCGTACGCTCCGCTGTGGGGACCCCGGATAATTACCCCACAAGATCGCTCCGCGATACCGTGTGGACCCCGGAGTTCCCTCATCCTTAACCCTTCTCCCAAAGGGAGAAGGGAACCCCCTCTCCCGCTGGGAGAGGGCCGGGGTGAGGGATTCACATCCTAATAAAGTCGGAACGTTCATCTTGTCTGTCTCCTTCCGATAGTCGGATTCCATAGCGGTCGAGACTCAATTGCGATCTTTCGACCGGAGGTCGAAAGGAGCATCTCAATCCTCTTTGTTGACCGAGAAGCGCGGCTTTGGAGCCCTGTATCGGATGCGCTCGCGGGCGCGCTGCTCGGCGCCGGGAAGTTCTATCTTGCCCGAGGCCAGGTCGGTCAGGATTCTATCGGCAAGCTCTCGCTTGTCCTTGGCCACGCCTTCCTGTTCAACCCGGGCGTAGAGTCGGTATACGGTCATCTGCAGCGAGGCCTCCTTTACGAGATCGCGTGCGCCGTCGGATTGAATCGCTGTAAGGTCCAGAGGAACGATGTAGCGTTTGGCAAGCTGCGCGTCAACGTACGCCTCAGCCCAGCCTATCGCGGCGGTGATCTTGGCATCGTCTACGACCTTCTCGGTGATGGAATGGGACACGTCGTCGTCTGTCAGCCGTGCCAGCACGTCTGCGGGTACCGCGGCCTTGACTTCGTCTACTGTGAGATATCTCATTTTATCCCCCACGAGAATCTTTCAGCTTCTCAACGAGCCCTCGTCTGAGGAACTCTCGCGCGATCTTTGCGGAAAGAACGATCCCTTCGCCTGCAAGATACCAGCGCCCGCCCATCTTCACCGGCCGCAGGAAGCGGACCTTTACGGTTTGCACCGAGCCTTTACTTTGAGTTCTCCTGGCCGCCATCACTATACAGGTTTGATTACCGTTGGGACGTAGATGATGCACTCAGGCCAGTGTGGGACCGGCAGGGGCCGGGACTCGGCCAGAACCCAGAGCATGGATGGGTCGGCCTCTGTCCAGCTCTTTGCAAAGAAGGGCTGAGCCACCGCCACCTGGTTGTCCAGATCGTAGACCAGGGCGTAGTGCATGCGGAACGGCCCATCCGAGGCCAACATGATGAATGATTTCGGATCGATGAAGTTCTTTGCTGCGCCAGCCGAATCGGTGTAGGTGGCGTCGTACTCGTAGATGTCAACGCCCACCAGCCTGCCGATGTAGTTGGAACGCCCAACCGAGATCTCGCCAACGTTGAAGTTGCGGTAGTTCAGAATCTCGCGCACCTTGGTGTGACCCAGCAGGGCATCCACCGCGTCGGTTCCGGCGATGGCAACGTCCGCCGCATAGCCGGTGTCGGATGAGATGAGCCGCTTCCAGGTCAGGATGTCCTGCACAGGATCGGAGGTCTCCTCGTCCCAGTAGTTGCCCAAGGTAAGGACGGGCTTGTGGCTCTCCGGAAGAAGGTAGTCTATCTCGAAGGAGATGTTCTCCTGACTCACGGTAAGCTTTCCTTGAAGGCTCTGGGAGGCCATCCACTCGGTGGTGCGCACGATCATGTTCTTCAAATCGGCAAGTTCGACACCGATGCGCTGGTTCTTGTAGGCGTCTACCCCGCCTTCTCCGAGATAGAGTGCGGTTCCGGGCGAGCGAACCGATAAAAGGTCGTTTGCGGCCAGCACCTTTTTGGGGCGAAGACGCGGCGCTTTTACAGACTGCATCTTGCGTGCGAGTTCTGCTACGACGATGCCGCCCTCGACCGGCGAGACGAACGGCGCCAGGCGTTTCCCGCCCACAACCACGTCAACGTCTATCTCCTCGGCCAAAGCCTGGACCTTGGTCTTGAAGACCTTGTCTATAAGAAACGATGGCGCGACGGGAATCTCGTTGATGGCGGTGGTCAGTGTACGCCAGTGAAATAGATCAG
>JAYELY010000122.1:0-18251 GCA_034717795.1 Caldifarciminota bacterium | reverse complement strand
AAAGAGCGATTGTTTGTTCGAAAATACGATAAGTACTCGAAAGAGGTAAAGTTATGATTATCGCAACAACTAACGAGGTCCCAGGGTACAAGGTAAAAGAGACTCTGGGGATCGTTCGCGGCAACACGGTACGCGCCCGGCATCTGGGCCGGGATATCCTTGCCGGATTGAGGAACATTGTCGGCGGCGAGATCACAGACTATACCAAACTCCTGGCCGAGTCGCGCGAGCAGTCGCTTGATAGGATGCTCGAACGTGCCTCCAAGCTTGGGGCTGATGCCGTCATCGGCATCCGGTTCATGACCTCATCGGTTATGCAGGGCGCTGCCGAGCTCCTGGTCTACGGCACCGCGGTCAAGCTGGAGAAGCTGGAACGACACTAATAGCCTGATCCGGGATAGAATACGTAAGGGCCGACGTTGAGGTTATTAAACGTTCGCTTCACGCAAGGTCGGCCTGTTGATGTGAATTATTGCGGGTCGGTCTAAAGACAGGTTTCTACTTCTTGAAATCCGTTACGTGATCTTTACTGCTGCCTTTCCAAAACGGCGTTTACATTCTCCTGGTCCAATTCGTACCAAGCTCCAGTGGCGGCATCTATAACAACAGGTATGAGGCCACCGAGGACATCTAGGATAACCCATCCCACGCCAACATGGTTGGTGATAGTGAAGGTTTTGGTTTCGTAGCCCTCTTTTTTGAATTCGATGTTGTAGACCCTTTTGGATTCAAGTTTCAGCTTTACGGGAGTGGTGCCCATTAGATTTCCATTGACATAGACTTTAACCCCATGAGGATCAGAACTGAAATAAACCGGGCTCGATGTGCCCTTAAAAATAGTGGCACATGAGGTAAGCAAGCCAGAAGAAATTGCTATTGAGAGAATGATGAGGGTTGAAACGAACTTCTTCATATCGCCTCCTCGCGTATGATTGAAGTCTAACAGACTATTATATTAAGGGGAAGTATTTTGTCAAGTTTTTTAGCTTGATTGGGAGGAGGAGCAAGGGTATTACAGAACCCTAACCCTCTCCCAGAGGGAGAGGGGACAATCCCCATTCCCCATTCAAAAGGGGGAGCTGAGAGAAGTCCCCTTTATTAAGGGTGATACAGGGGGATCACATCCTCAATCAAGGAGGAGGAAAATTCCCCCTCCCTGGTGGATGTGAACAAAGGGGGGGCAAGCGATTACAACCGACCTCTGCCGTTGTGCAGATACGTCTCTTAGAGAGGGGTTGATCTGGTTTTATAAGTACAACTTACTCGGCAGGCTGCTGGCTAAAAGGCACGAGTAGGGTTCTCTGGCGTTCTCTGAACGTCTTGCCTTCCCACTGGTTCTTGTAGGTCTTCATGGCCATGGTATCGGCCTTGGGGTCGCCAGAGGATTTTTCGATCGTCACCTTAGCCAGTCGACCGGTGGAGTCGATCACCACCCGGAGCGTGCCTGACTTGGGGGCAAGCTGAGCGGCAAAGACCTCTGCTTCCTCAAGATAGGGTTCGGCTGTCTTAGCCGCGGCGGCGGGTTTTGCTTTCTCCTCATCCTTCAAGAATGTCCTTTCCGTCCTTGAGGGCTCGGTGGGTGGCTTCTGCTCCTTTGCAGCCGCTCCCGCACCTTTCGCTGCCATATCGGCTTCAGCTGTCATTCCGGCGACAGGTGATTTCCTGCCTGTCTCAACAGGTTCTGCCCCCAATATCTCATCGGTAGAGACCAACTTCTTATCCCTCAACTCAATCTTCTGGGCCTCCGGCTCTTTCTCAAACCTTTTGAAGCTCACGTTTGATTTCTGTGGCGGGGCGGTGATTTCTGCGATCTCTTCTTCTGTGAACTTCGCAGGTGCTCGTTTAAGAAGCGGTATGCTTATGACTATTGCAAGGAACACTGCCACAGCTGCGGACAGGTATGGAAGCAGCCTGAATCCCAGTGGTCGTGGACGGCGAGGGCGTATTATAGCTTCCCTCCTGGGAATAAGCCTTCGCGTAACGCGATGAGAGAAGTTGTGCCAGTAGTGTTTGCCAGGATCGGGTACCTTCTCGGCCTCGCCGTCAATGATAAGCTCGTCCAGGGCCGCAAGCTCGGCCAGCTTCGCCTGGCATCTTTGACATTTTTTAAGATGACGCTCTACGGCTTCGCGCTCTTTTGCCGAAAGCTCCCCGTCATGATAGGCTTGAAGAAATTCTTCTATCTTCTTGCAGTTCATAGCAATTCCTTGAGTTCCTCTTTTACTGCCTCTCGCGCACGTGCAAGGCGCGACATCACCGTACCTATGGGTATATCAAGCACTTGGGCGATCTGGGCGTAAGGCCAGTCTTCATAAACCCGTAACACAAGCACTTGTCGTAACTTAATGGGCAATCTTGCAATGGCGGCATGTACCTTGCGCCGGGTCTCGACCTGTTCCAAGACACTCACCGGGTTATCAGCAGAGGGTTTGCGCTCAAGATCGGCGTCCACCATCGGCAAGCGGCGCTTCTTGAGATGGTTGAGCGTCAGATTGATCGCGATGCGGTACATCCACGGGCTGAAGGGGTAGCGTAGATCGAACCGATCTATGGCCTTAAACGCCCTGATAAACGCCTCCTGGGCCAGATCGTCGGCCTCGGTATGGTTTCTTACGAACCTGTAGATCACTGTATACACCCTTCTTTGGTAACGCTCGACCAGTTTGCCGAAAGCCTCGGTATCGCCGTTCTTCGCTTCGGCTAAGAGTTTCTTTTCATCCTCAGGCGGTTCCCTTGACTTTGCCTGAGGATTTGTCTCTTCATCTCCTAATACAGGCAAAGGCATGATTTATTCCCTTAAGTGCCCAGGAACCGCCGGACGTCGGCATCCATTTCTTGAGGATCGCGTCCTGTGCGAAGCGCGTGATAAGGTAACTTGCCCTCTGGTTCGAACTTATCCTTCATCTTGGCGTATATCTCCCAGGTGGCGTCGGACTGCCTGTCGCTTTCCTTGCGCTGCTCGATCCAGCCCTTCACCTGCTCATCCGAAGCCTCGCAACGTATGAAGCAAGCACAGGTTCCTGCCTTCTTGGCCGCTTCGTTTAATCTCAAGCGGTCGGCGGCGCGGTGGCAGGTGGCGTCAATTATTAGCGATTGTCCATGGTCGAGATAGCTCTTTACCTTACGCTCCAGGGTATCGTAAACCTTCTTCGACATCTCAGGCGAATAGAGTTCCGATCCAAACTCGGCATAATGATGTTTATCCAGGGATACGCCGGCCAGAACTCGTCTCACCACGTCCGATCTGATATGCACCGCGTTCGACCAGTCTCTGGTCCTTGACGCCATGAGCGACTTGCCGGTGCCCGGAAGCCCGTAAAACACGATAAGCTGAGGCTTAGCAAAGAGGGTGGAGGCGTAAAGCTTAGCCAGGTCAAAGTAGGCACTGGCTCTTTCTTTGATCGTTTCAGGATCGGGCGGATTCTGATTCAACTGGAACCCGATCACCTTGCCTCTTACATATGCCCGGTAGCAGCGGAAGAAGTCGTGGAAGCACAAAAGCTCGTAGTCGCCGGTCTCATCAAGGTAACGATCCAAAAAGAAATCAGAAAGATTACGTTTGCCGTGGAAGTCTAAATCCATGGTCATGAACGCTAAGTCCGCGGCTGTGTCCGAGCAGGCGAAGCGCAGGTTGAACTCTATCCTATCGAAGATATGGATTTTGCCTTTATGCACAAAGATATTTCCCGAGTGCAGGTCGCCGTGGCAGTATCTTATATAGCCGTCCTGCTCACGCTTGCGGATTTTTTTCTCATTCTCGCTTAAGAAACGTTCGATCTTCTGCTTTATGAAATCGAAATCCTGGGCTGAGATTGTAACATCTTTGACGTCCTCGGTCTGGGCAAAGTTCTCCTCCCAGTTGAAGCGTACCGAGTCAAGCGAACCCTCGTTGGTTATCTCATCTGACGTCCTTGCTTTCTTGTGGAATCTTGCGGTCTCTTTTGCCAGCTTGTCAATCACCCCGTAGCCTACTTTATCTTCAACAAGCAGGCAGCTCATCATCGCTTCCTGGGGGAGTTCTTTCATAACTACAGCATACTCCACAACTTCCCCGTTTCCACCCAACTTGAGATTGTCTTTTTCATCCAGGGTGATCGGTTCGACCCCCAGATAGAGATCGGAAAGCTCGCTGTTAAGTTCGACCTCCCTTTCGCAGAATCGTTTGCGTTTTTCCAATGTAGAGAAATCGAGGAACCCGAAATTCACCGGTTTTTTGATCTTATAGGCGCGCTTTCCGGTCAAAAACACCCATGCGGTATGAGTTTCCGCACGTCTTACGGTTTTTACCTCGTGCGAGTAGAATTCCGGATTACTGAACGCGGCAAGCATCTTTTTTTCCAAAGATTACTCCTCTTATTTGAGAAGGCGTCCGATCTGGGTTGCGGTCTGCTTAAGGTATTCTTTTGTATTAGCGAGTGCGGTTTTTCGATCGATGGGGCCGGGCTGGATGGATATGGCGGTGGTTCTGCGGTCGCGCGGCGCTATCTGGACCCTTATCTCCCCGCAGAGCAGTATGAGTTTACTGTGGGGGAGTTTGCGCAAGGCGCCTACCACCTTATGTGATAGGCTTTGCTTGTCAAGCCGGCCTTCCCCTGAGATAACTATATCTTCTTTCTTCAGCTTGTCACGCAGTCCTGAAAGCCTTAGCATGTAATCGGCCCCGCTCATCAGCTTGCATCCTGCGAGTGCGGCGAAGCCGAGTGCTATTCCTCCGGCCGCCCCCATGCCCCTGCGGTGATCCAGCCTCTGGGCTATTGTGAGTTCGGTCACCTCGGCGTAGCGCTGCAGGCCGAGTTCAAGCGCCGTAAGCTCTTTTTGGCCGGCGCCCTTCTGAGGGGCATAGATCAAGGCTCCATAAGGGCCGAGAAGGGGATTGTCCACGTCCCAGAGTATCAGCACCTGTTTTTTGACCCTCGGGTCTATGCCGGATAGATCTATTCTTTCAAGGCCGGCAAGTTCAGCAGGTCCAGGACACAAGGGGTTGTCTTTTGAATCCAGGAAGCGAACGCCTAAAACCTCCAGCGCGTCCTTGCCTCCGTCAACCGTGGCGCTTCCTCCCAGCCCAACGATCACCTCCTCCATGTCCTTATCGAGCAGCGCAAGTATAGCCTCGCCCAGCCCCTTCGAGGTGGCTTTGAGGGGGTTGCGGTTTTTATCCTCCAGCAGCCTGAGTCCCAGTATGGAAGCCGATTCGATAAAGGCTTGCCTGCCTGAGATAAGCGCTGTGGTTTTTATCCGCTCACCAGCAGAGCCGGTTACTTTAAGTGTCATGTTCCTCAATCGTCGGCCCTTGAAGTAGTATGAGATGCATTCAAGGAATCCGTCGCCGCCGTCTGACAGGGGGTAGATTTCGATCTTTTTATTCTTCAGGCTGCTTTTCAGGCCTGCGGCTATGGCGCGTGCCGCAGCGACAGGCCCCAAAGCCTCCTTGAACGCGGTTGGTGCTACAAGTATCATCTTGACCCTCCCGTCAGGTTGAATTCCTCCAGCAGTTTTGCGATGGCGCGTTTAAGGCTGCGCGCATGCAAAAAGAACGTCAGTTTGAGTTTGGAGGTGGTGAACGCCTCTATGTGGACGTTTTCTGTGCGCAGGACCTCGAATGCGCGTCTTGTGATGACCGCATCCTGCCCTGCACCGGGACCCACAAGCGAGACCTCGCTTATCTGCTTCATAACAGATAGTCGCGCCGCACCGGTCTCCTGACGGAACTCGTCTAATATCTTCTCGGTCAGAGTGGCGTCTTCCTTCGATACGATGAAGGCGAGGTCGAAGGCTTCTGCCTGGGGATGACCATGCGAGTAAAATAAGATACGCACCCCGGCATCAGCCAGACGAGCGACCGCCTGGGTCATCACCATAGGATTCTTGGGCACATCCTTGACCGTGAACCGCACAAGGTCTTTCATATGAGTCGCCGCTCTTACAAAACGGTCCTCAAGCTCCTCAAGTTCGCCCACCTCTGTGCCCTTCTTTTTGGGATTTAAGCTGGAGCGTATCTCGATCGGGACCTTGTAGCGCATGGCCAGGGCCGCGGCACGGGGATGAAGAACCCTTGCACCGTAGTCGGCCAGCTCCACCAGCTCCTGATAGCTTATCTTGCTGATGCACGCGGAGTTGGGAAAGAGCTTTGGATCGGCGGAGCAAAGACCCTTTACCGTCTTGTAGAACTCGCAGCGATCCGCCTGCAGGAATTTTGCAAGGGCGACAGCGGTCGTATCCGATCCGCCCCGGCCAAGGGTGGTTACCTCCTTGCCTTCCGCACTTACCCCCTGAAACCCGGCAACTATCGGGATATAACCGGCATCAATGGCATCCCTTAGCCTTTTGCCGCGCACGAACAGTATGCGCGCCTCGTTGTGGCTCTCGTCGGTGTGTATCCCTACCTGCGAACCGGTAAACGAGCGCGCCTTGATCCCTTGTTCGGCAAGCGCCATGGCCAAAAGGCTCATCGTGATGCGCTCGCCGGCGGTAAGAAGCATGTCAAGTTCCCTGCCATTGGGTCTGATGCTCACCGAACGGGCAAGTTCGGTAAGCTCGTCTGTTTGGCTGCCCATGGCAGATACCACGACCACCAACCGATCCTTGGCTGTCCTTTCTGCAAGATAGCCGGCCACCCTTTTTACCTGACGCACCGTGGCGAGCGAGCGACCGCCGAACTTGGTTACTATCAGAGCCATTTCCCTAACCGATCCACAGCTTCTTGGATTTGAGCGCGGTCGAGTGTCAGCGAGAAGCGAACGTAGCCCTCGCCTGCCTCGCCGAAACCTATACCAGGCGTCACAAGGACGCCGGTCTCAGCAAGCATCTTCTGGGCAAACTCCATTGACGACAATCCTTGCTTAGGCACCCGCGCCCATACGTAGAAGGTGGCCTTGGGAGAAGGAATAATCCAGCCCAGCTGGTTGAGTCCTGCAAGCAAGGTGCCTCTGCGCGATTTGTAAAGCGCCCGTATCTCTTTGCCGACTTCGCCTGCCAGCTCAAGGGCGGTCTGAGCCGCACGCTGGATCGCTACGAAAACCCCGGAGTCGGTGTTCTGCTTGATCTTTAATAGGGCGGCGATCATCCGTGCGTTTCCGACAACGAACCCGATCCGCCAGCCGGTCATGTTGAAGGTTTTAGAAAAGGAACCGAACTCCACCGCGCACTCCTTGGCTCCTGGCACGGAAAGTATACTGGGTGGTTCCTCATCGAAATAAATCTCGGAGTAGGTGTTGTCGTTTGCAAGCCACATGTTGTGAGCGCGGGCGAACTGCACCGCCTCGGCAAGATAGATGGGTGAAGCTACGACTGCGGTGGGGTTTGAGGGATAGTTGAGGATGAGCAGTTTGGTCTTATGAGTGGCCCGCAGGCGCGGTATATCCATAATGAAGTGATTTGCTTCAATCAGAGGGGCTGGGACAGGTGTTCCTCCGGCAAGGAGGGTCTGGCTGCGGTAGACCGGGTATGATGGATCAGGATAGAGGACCTCGTCGCCCGGATCTACAAGCGCCCAGATAAGATGGCTTATACCCTCCTTTGAGCCGATGAGCACGCAGACCTCGGTCTCGGGGTCCAGATCAACCCCGAACCTGTGCTTGTACCAGGAGGCGATGTCTCGGCGAAGGCTCAGCGTTCCTTCGTAGCTGGGATAGCGGTGGGTGCTGGGATCGCTTGCCGAGAGGGAGAGTGCGTTAACGATCTCAGGGTGGGTCGGCTGATCAGGATCGCCCACACCGAAGTCAATGATCTGTTCGCCGTAGGCCGCTTTGGCCGCATCAAGCTCTGCAAAGAGATAGGAGGGAAGCAGGTCCAGACGCCTGGCGTGTTCTCTCAACCTTCCTCCAGGATATCGGCGAATTGGTAGAATCCTCTGGGTTTAAGTGCAATAAATCTTATCGCTTTCAGTGTCCCTTTGGCGAACGCTAACCTGCTTGAAGCCCGATGTGTAAGCTCCAGTCTTTCACCCTCGGTCGCGAAGTAAATGGTATGTTCGCCCGCCACGTCGCCTCCGCGCAGGGCAAGGACGGCCAGTTCGTCTGAGGCGCGCTCACCGGTATGGCCTTCACGGCCATAGATGATCCTGCTTATCTTTCTATGCTCCTTTACGATCTCTGCAAGCTTCTTTGCGGTGCCTGAGGGAGCGTCCTTCTTGTGCCGGTGGTGCATCTCCACAATCTCGGTGTCGTAGTCGGGAAGCGCCTTTGTTGCCTCCGCTGCAAGCTTGAACAGAAGATTCACGCCCACCGACATGTTCGGCGACCACAGTATCGCGCGTTCCCTGGCGCTCTCCTTCAGTCTTTCAAACTCCGCATCGGATAGCCCGGTCGTTCCTGAGACAAGGTGTATGCTGGAGCCTTTGATCACTTCAAGTATCTCAAGAAGACCCGAAGGCGATGTGAACTCAACCACCGCGTCCGTCTCCTCCAGTAGACTTCCTATATCCGCCGTTATCTCGACCCCGTATCTCGATCTCCCTATCTGGGGATGATCCTTCCTCTCCACTATCCCTGCAAGCTCCATATCCTCTGCCTCACTCACTAACCTTGCCACCTCCCCGGCCATGCGGCCGCAGCCGCCTGCAACTATTACCCGAATCATACAGCCAGACCGTAGTCAAGCATCGCTTTGCGAAGCTTTGCCAGATTCTCCTCGGATACCGGCGCCAAAGGCAGACGAACCTCGCCGGAGTTTATGCCCATAAGACCGGTTGCCGCCTTGAGTGGACCTGGATTGGTCTCCGCAAACAGTGCCTTCACAAGCGGAAAGAGCTTTTGGTGTATGGTTAGCGCAGCCGCAAACTCGCCCTGTTCGAAGAAGCGCACCATATTGGCCGTGTCGTACGGAGCGATGTTTGAAACCACCGATACAACGCCCTTGCCGCCCACAGCCATGATGGGCAGGGTCAAGCTGTCGTCGCCTGAAAGCACCGTGACCTTGCCCCCGCAGCGCCGCACTATGTCCGTGGACTGGTCTACGCTGCCCGATGCCTCCTTCACCGCCACTATCTTATCGTACTTTTCAGCAATCCTCTGGACCGTCGCTGGCAGTATATTCCCGCCTGTCCTCGATGGAACGTTGTAGATAACTATGGGCAGGTCGGTCTGTTCGCAGATCTCGGCGTAGTGGCGATACAGCCCCTCCTGGGTAGGCTTGTTGTAGTACGGTGTGACCACGAGCGCGGCGTCAGCGCCAAGCTCTTTAACTTTTTTCACCCTCTTGATCGTCTTTTCAGTGGAGTTGGTGCCTGCGCCTGCCAGCACCGGGACCTTGCGGTCGGCTTTCTTTGCTAACCTGACGGTGATCTCGATCACCTGATTCTGTTCATCTTCTGTAAGCGCCGGTGTTTCGCCGGTTGTGCCACAGGCCAGAAGCCCGTCAATGCCTTGCTCTACCTGCCAGCGGACGTGTTTTTCCAGCGCATCGGTATCCAGCCCGCCGTTTCGAAACGGCGTTACGAGAGCGGTTATTGCGCCTCGGAACATTTCGCCTCCTTGGTAGGTAACTATACTCCATTTGACGGGAAAATCAAGATATTTTACACCCCAAAGTGTAACTTCGTTCCACTTTGAGGACCCCGAATTAAATGCTCCTTTTCGCCTAAAGGCGAAAAGATCGCAAGGCGAACCTGATACCCTATGAGCACACAGGGTACTCAAGGGGCACACTGAGGTTCGCGCTACATGCTAAAGGCGAAAAGATCGCAGAGGGGACCTCGAGACTGTATTCCGTCATCGCAAGGGAGCCGCAGGTGCTCCTGGCGATCTCATAACAGATACCTTTGATCTCTGTGGTGATTTCTTTCAGTCCGCGCTGTGATTCTGCGCGATAGACAGGAATGTCCGTTGCGCATCCAAGGGGTCTCAATGAGGGACAAGTAAGGGCCGACCTCGCGCCTCACCGCAGGCAACGAGATCGGACCAACCTCATCCCTTTAACGGTTTCGTGTTTTGAGGCGCGAGGCTATCCTGTGCAGCGGCCCTCCTTTTCTTTCGCCTGGCACTCGTCGCAGAGTTCGCCATAGGTAGGTTTTATATAGCTTACATTTACGTTTGAGCCCGTCGGATAGTTAGAGCAGTTGGTGCACCAGTGCCAAGTGTCGCTGTCTTTTCTTTTGACGTACCTCGGCATCGTACCCTCCTTTGGACTTATTCGTCCAGGTTGACATTTGTGATAAGGAATGGGATTGACCTGATTCTTTTTTGCACTCTCTATACGTTTCATTGCTTTATTATATTGAACTTTTTAGAAATGTCAAGTCCTTTACATATCATCAGGTATGTGTTAGTTTATTCTTAAAGGTTTACTTCGGTGCGCAGACGGCGAAGCAGGCGGGGCCAATCTATCTGCCTGATCTAAACACCCACATACTCAAAGAAGGCCTTGGCGAGCCGGTTTAACAGTAGTATCAATAAAAGGGCAAGACTCGACACCACACTTGACATCCTGATCAAGACTCATATACTTTGCCCATGACCTACGGGATTGATATTTCTGAGGAGGAGATTCGTTGGGTTCGCCTGCCTAAAGGAGAGAACCCGGCGGCTTGCGGTCGTATCCTGATTGAGGATAATGACCGCTCGCCAAGGCGGATCAGGCAGGTGCTTAAGGAGTTCTTCTCCCGCAAAAGGGTGTCGCGCTTTGTGTTTCCCTTGTGGGGTCAGGGGGTGCGCGCCAGGGTTTTTGCCTCCGACAAGGTGGACATCTCCGAGCTGGAGGATAACGTGGCCTGGGAGGCAAAGTTCATGCTTGAGTATAACAGGCACCGCGATGTCTTGAGCTTCGATCCTTTGCGCAGCGTGGGCAGCCAGACCTGGATTGTTGCAGTGGCGGCTCCGCTTGAGATGATCCAGCGCAAAAGCGGGCTCTTCCCCAAAAACCCTGCCCATATCGAGGCCGCGTTGACCGCGCTTGCGAACGCGGTGCTTCGCTCCAAGTGGGGAGAGAAGGATATTATTATTCTGCATCTTGACCGTAGCAGAGGTTTCCTTGTTGTTGTAAGTCACGGCAATCCGATCCTTATGCAGGAAATCCCTCTAGTCAATCTGAAAGAGACAAGGCTTAGCGAGGAGGCTTTGAGCCTCTGGCATGATGAGCTTAAGGTCAGGCGCAACTTCCTTCCCCAGGACAAACGCAGGTTGGATCACTTCCTCTTGTCCGGTGAGGCGGCACTTGTGCCTGAGAACGCCCGAGTCCTTGGTGAGTGCATTGATCTGGCGGGCGAGGTGTTTGATCCATTCGACGGCGTCCAGATCGAATGCAAAGCCGGGGAAGGGGTGCTATTTCCCTTGGCCTATGCCTGTGCTTTGAGGGGGGAGTGATGATACAGATTGATCTTGCGGTCAGGCGTCGCCCGGAGAAGCTTACCTCATTACAGTTCCTGCTGCTTTTTCTGGGGATTCTGCTTGGGACCTCGCTTATCGTTGGCATTGGTCTTGTTCTTCAGTGGAATTCCCTCAACAACCTGGCGGATGAGATTGGTGAGCTTGGGGTGAAACGCGATTCTCTAGAGACCCTGGAGGCTGAGATCAGCCGGTATAAGGATCTTAAGGACAGTCATAGTGAGCTTATGCTTGCCATGGAGGACGCTCGCAAGGATACGGAGAGGCGTCTGGATATCCTAAGGCTTCTGCGCACCGAACTTGAACCTGGCATGAAGTTTCTTTCCTGCCGTATAGGGCCTGATAGCGTTATCACCAGATGTCTTAGTCCATCCAACGTCAAAGTGGCTCGCTACTTAGAAGAACTCTCACGAAGCGGTTTATTGAGGGTTATTGAAAGCGAACCGCAGGGAACCAGGCAAGGCCTGATTGAGCATCGGGTGCTGCTGAAGATACCATGAAGGCACTTGTAAGCACTATCTTTGGGGTTCTCGTTGCCCTGGTGATTGCCACAGGTGCGTATATTGGACTCCGAAACCGAAGGCAGCACCTGGATTTTCTTGAGGAACGCCGGGCTCTTGTGACTGAGGTTGAAGAGCTTGAGGGCAAGTCAACCGGTTGGAATGGTTTGCCGGAGGACTTTTCAAGGATCGAGTCGGAACTCGACAGTATGCGAGGGATCGTTTCCGTGATCCAGACCCAGCTTTCCGAGCGTCTCGCTGCCCGTGGTTCACTCTCGCGTACGCCCAAGCTTGTGCTCGGCGAACCGCAGGATACCGCCGGATGGCAGGTCTATCCCTTCTCCCTCATCCTTGAAGGGCGTCCTGAGGCGGTTGATTCCTCCATGAGAGCGCTTCAGGATGACTTGCCGTTCATGCATCTTCAGCACCTGGACGCTACCCTGATCTCATCCCGGCGTCTCAAGCTTGAGATAACCGGTTCGGTACGCTTTCCGCCTGACCCGCAACACCGTAACACCGCAACACCGTAACACCGCGGCACTAATCTGTCTACGGCAGGTTTTAGGAGTTCTTCTGAAACTCCACCGACTTGTTCTGAAGGAGATTTATGAATCTTCGTGAGATAGTTGCGCGGCTTCGCAGCCAGTGTCCCTGGGATCGCAAGCAGACGCTTTCCTCCATAAGACATCTCTACATTGAGGAAGCCCACGAGCTTTCAGAGGCGCTTGAGTCAGGTGACGGGCAAAAGATTGCAGAGGAGTTCGGGGACCTGCTATACATCGTTCTTATGGGAATAGAGATCGCACGGGATGCTGGCCTGACGGATTACGATAGGGTAGAAGAGATGGCCAAAGCCAAGCTTATCCGCCGTCACCCCCACGTGTTCGGGGAAACGAAGGTCGAGGGTGAAGCGGAAGTTCTTGCAAACTGGGAGCGCATCAAGGAAGCGGAGAAAAGGGGAGAGGCGGGATTTTTCGAAGGGATTCCCAAGTCCTTGCCCGCCCTCATACGCGCCCAAATGATGCAGGAACGCGCGGCCCGTATCGGATTCGACTGGGAGAGCGCTCAGGGTCCATTGGCCAAGGTCAGGGAAGAAACCCAGGAGTTAACCGAACACATCGGTAAGGAAACAGATGATCTGGAACGCGAGCTTGGTGACCTTCTGTTCTCGGTGGTCAACCTTGCCCGTCACATAGGGGTAAGGGCAGAGGAGTCGCTTGAGCGCTCCAACCGCAAGTTCGAGCGCCGGTTCGAGGGGGTCAGGCGGTTTGCTCAGGAACGCGGACTTGATCTGACCAAGATGGACATTGAGGAGCTGGATAAACTCTGGGACGAGGTAAAGGAAGCCGAACACTGATTATTTAACCACAGATTACGCAGATTTCACGGATTGTAGGGGCAAGGCACGCATTGCCCTCTTTTTTATCCGCAGATGACGCAGATTTTCGCAGAAGTAGGGGCACTTAATTAAATCCCCCTCCCTGGTGGAGGGGGTAGGGGGAGGGGAGATGGGTCAGTCATTGCGAACGGCAGAAAGCCGCGAAGCAATCTCTTGCTCCTGATATATGGATTGCTTCGTCGCTTCGCTCCTCGCAATGACAGAAAGGAGTTTGTAGGGGCGTACCTTCAGGTGCGCTCGTGGGGTTGCATCCAACTGATTATTTAACCACAGATTAGGCAGATTTCACGGATTGTAGGGGCAAGGCACGCATTGCCCTCTTTTTTATCCGCAGATGACGCAGATTTTCGCAGAAGTAGGGGCACGGCATGCCGTGCCCCTACACGAGTTAAATCAACTTTGGAAGCAAGGTACGCAGAAACGCCAGCAGGTAAAGCAGTGCCACCCAAATCCAGGTGTTGTACTCGTTCAAAGCCCAGCGCAGGTTGAATCCGGCAAACAGCGGCTCAACAAATCTCTTTGGAAAGAACGGGGTGACTCGTCTGCAAAACTCTTCGTACTCGTCGCCGTAACGCTCCGCCAGTTTGCGCTCCTCGGCTCTGCCTATGAGTAGGTACAGAAGCACGAACCCTACCGCTGTCAGGACAATCAGTATCCAATAGGGTCGCAGGAGGGCCAATCCTGCCGCTACCAGCAGCGCGTTGCCTACGTATAAGGGATGTCTAAAAAGAGCGTAAGGGCCGCGGGTGGCTAAATGATCTGTGGCGATCTGACGGTCGCGCGATTGGGGTCCTATGAATCCCGCGGCCCAGAATCTTACTAAGAGTCCCGGTATAAATAAAAGCGCACTACACACGCTTATCCAGGGGTCTGAGAATACCAGCAACAAGAGCACCCAGAGCGTTGCCAGGACGCTGCGGATACGGAAGAGGATTTGGTCTAAAGGAACCTTCAAGCCAGCCTTCTTAAGTCTTCAATGAGACCTTTTAGCTTTAGTAATTGTCCATAAGTGCGGATGGGTGAGGTCGTGAGGGATTACTACAACCGTTATTTGTAAGGCTTTTATGGTGGGTACAGATTCTTTCCCTCCCTTGACGGGAGGGGGTAGGGGGAGGATAGTGTTTTGTGCTGCGAACAAAAGCATTTCCTTTCTTACTTACGTGAAGAGGTCTGAACATCGCTGTTACCAAAGCAAGCTGTTGATTTAAACAAGTTTGGCAGTTTACAACTCATCCAATCACTTCGAGTTCATAGATGATCGCCTTCGCGTTCAATGCAGGTAAATCTCCACCTTTTTGCCTTCTTCGTCCTTTACCTCGAACACCTTGCCTGGCTGGGCTTCGTCCAGCGCCTTTAGGATGGTATCGGCAGGTATTTCCTGTTTGGCAAGCACCGAGGCCGGGACGAAGTTCATTGCAAACCGGGCCAGCGACAGGGGCAGGTTGATCCTCACGTTAGGCTTTTCTTTTTCCTTTTCGAAAACCAGGATCGTGATTTCCCTTGCCTGAGGGCAAGCACCTTCGATGGCTTCCAAAAGCTTTTCCGCCTCTTCAGCCGTTATCTTGCTCTCGGAGACCATCCGCAGGATGCGAAGGGTAGCTTCGCTACTCATGACACTGATGCCCTTTGTGTTTGCCACGGCGTATCTCATCGACCGCTTCGTCCACGTCTATCTTGCCTTCTTCGAGTTTGTCTATGATAACCGTAACTTTTCGTGGCTTACGGCAGGCATAATGGATTACGACACGAATCACTATCGCTACGCCAACGGCCACGATAATGAAGGGCCACAACGTACCGAAGCCCGGAACGATCAATCCGATGTTTGAGAACCAGACAACCAATCCTATAGCAATAAACAGCAGTCCCCAGAATAGCTTCCAGCCTACGCGTCCTAAACGTGTTCCGTACCTGGTTTTCCTGATCGCTCTTTGTACTAGCTCCACTATCCCCATAAGTCCCAGAATCACAAAGATTATCGGCCAGGAGTAGCGGAACGCAAAGGTCCCCGGCGCTACGGTTGAACCCAGCCATATCCAGATACCTATCCACGCAACTACCAGTCCCCAGAAGATGCCGCGAATCATCTTTTCCTCCTTTGATTGCTCAGTTCTTGAGATTGAACCTTAACCGGACGTTTGTTTGATGCAGCGATAAAATAAAGGTTGGCAAGGACTCCTGCAATGATCAAGGCAGCTATCCAAGTGCCTATGCCTAGGAGTCCGGCCAGTCCTGCGGTCATTTCTTGCTCCTTTTGCGGTCGCTGCCGGAGCGAACGCTTCTTTTGCGTATGGTTATGTCGCCATGCTTTGTTCTGACGTAAAGTTTTGCCTTAGGTTTCCCTAAAGCCGCGTGAAGCTCCTCCTCGTCTTCTTTAGAAGGCTTAAACTCGAAGTCGCTTGAGATGTCCCCTCTTTTGGGTTTGTGGACGATAAGTTCGACATCCGCCCGCTCCGGGATTGCCAGGGTGATGTCCCCGCCGCCAAGCTCGATGCGTCCGCCAGGACATGCCGAGAGATCGAGGTCCATATCCCCGCCGCCGACCCGGATGTTGAGTTCGGCAGAGATATTCTTGGCATCCACATCACCTCCGCCTACGGCTACGGAGAGCTTTCCTGCGATATTCTCAAGTTCCAGGTCGCCGCCGCCGCACCGAAGGGTAAGTTCTGCATCCAGGTTACTTGCCGATACGTCGCCTGCAGCCGTTTTTATGTCAACGTTCTGGGATTTGATTACGGTTATATCCAGATCGCCTGACATGGTCTTGAGCAGCAGTTCGTTTTCGGTTTCGGAAACCTTGTGTCCGTTGCGGAGCTTGATGCGAATCTTGCGCTCGTCGTCGCCTTTGATGGTTACGTCGCCGGATACGGCCTTGATAACGAGCCGCTCCTTGGGATCGAATTCAAGCTCCTTCTCTTTTCCAGAACCGGCGAACCAGATGCTGCTTTCTATCATATCCGGCAGTCCCTTGAGACTAAGCTCCACCTTGCGCGCGATGCGCTCCCCGAAATCCGGCCCTGGTCCGCGATGGGTAAAACGGAATGGTTCACCCAGCGCCTCGAGGAGCTTTGTTGCCTCCTCGGCGTTTATCTTACCGTCCTCCAGCAACTTAAGTATTCTTTCTCTTTCTTCCATTTCTTCCTCCTTTGTTTAATCTCACGAAACTATAAGTCTTTTCGCTTCTTCCATATAGCTTGAACAAACCACCAGCTTCTACTCCGGATATTATCTCATCCTCCTGCATGTGGTGATCGTTGAAGGAAAGGATTGCATCCGGCTTCAACACCCGGTGCAACTCGTTCAGTACCGCTTCCCGATCGCCCAGCATGTGAAAGATGTCGTAGAGCATGACCATGTCCAGGCTCTCAGATTCCAGGCCGGTGGCGCAGTAGGAATGAATGGTTTCGATATTCGCAAGTCCCTTGTCTGAAGCAAGCTTTTGAACCTTCTTTAGCGCCATAGGATGGATGTCCAGGGCGTAGACCTTGCCCCGCTCTCCCACCAACTCAGCCGCGGCGATGGAATGCCCGCCAGGACCGCAGCCAAAATCGAGGACCCTGTATCTTGGTTTTACGCCTGCATCTTTCAGAATCTTGCCAGGCGGGTTCTTCCGGTTGCGCCGATTGATAAACGCAGACATCATCCTGAAGCCGATGTTGCTCATTGGTCTATCTGCCATTACGTTTCCTTAATCGCAGTGGCCGAAGGCCATGAACTCGATATCCTTTGCGTCCACTTCGCCTCCTTGAATCTTCAGTTGCCGACGAACAGCCCGCGAAGCAGATTCTAAAAAACTGATCGTCGGGTTTTGGTTTTTTAACGATCGGCTTGCTTTTACTCACGTCTTCCTTCTTTATTCTTCTGGCTCTTCTTTGCGGATGAGCTTTATCGCGTTCTCTGCGGAGAGCTCGCCTGTTTCAAGTTTATTAAGTACGTCACTTATCTCTTCCTGGGAGGCTCTTGAGGTTACGATCCCCATCTTGGCCAGCAATGCGTCCAGCCGCGAACGCACCGTAGGGTAGGAGAGCGCAAGTTCCCTTTGTACGTCTCTTAGGCTGCCCCTGGAGCGCAGGAAGATAATCAAAAACTCGCGCTCCTCGTCTGTAAGTCGCGCAAACACGGGGACTTCAAACTCCCCCCGGATCTTTACCTCGCACTCGCGACAGCTAAGTTCCGAAATATAAAGACTTCCGTTGCACACCGGGCAGCGTCCGATGAGTTTCTTTTCAGTCATAGGCTAATTATAGTGAATTTTTGAACTTTGTCAAGTCCTACTTAAACAATCTTAAACTAATTGGGTCAAATTAAGAACTTCAGTTAATCGGAAGTAAACTTTATCCCCAAATCGGCATCGGCCATCCCGCACCTTGAGCGTCAGGTTTGAGTGGCAATCGTTACAAAAAAGCTGGTCAAATGATGGACAAAAGATAGACTAAAGTTGGCCAAAAATTGGACAAAATTCGGGGTCCCCGGACGGATGCGAAGCAGACGTCTGGGGTGAAAAAGCTGGACAAAAGCTGGACAAAAGGTGGACAAAAGCTGGACAGGGTTTTTCTATCCGCAGATTACGCAGATTGAAACTCGTTTCACTCGTTTCCCTTCGGAACGCAGATTGGATTTAATGCAGGGTTGGGATCGCCAGTCCGTTTTATAGTTTCCCCCTCCCTGGTGGAGGAGGGCGTAGGGGCCGACTTTCAAGTCGGCCCGCGTATATATTTCAGGCTGACCCAAAGCTGTAGGGGCGACGCATGCGTCGCCCCTACTCTGAAAGAACTTCGTATTATGGGTCTCTGCTATGAGATTGCCACGATTTTGCGAAGCAAAATCTCGCAATGACGGAGGGCGGGCCTTCGTCGCCAATGCAAAAGTCAAATATTAAAATGCAAATTGCACAGATCTCCCTGTATCCCCCCTTGGAAAGGGGGACGTTATAGGTAGCCCCCCTTCGATAAGGGGGGTAGGGGGGATTAGATTATCGGCAGGGGATGCGACTTCGTCGCAATTGCTCCGCAAGCGTCGCCCTTCGGTGCAAAA